>CAZDHQ010000059.1:1548-11208 GCA_964505135.1 uncultured Ferruginibacter sp. | reverse complement strand
GATTAACAACTCTATTGCAAAAGCCCAGTGCCCGCCAGGCGCACTGGCTTATCACGTTTTAAACCCTGGATGCCCAACAGGTTGTAGTGTCTTATTAATAGGATGGCCAGAAGGCGCACTCGTGAATATTTATGGCGGCAATCCATTAAATGTTGTAACCAGTGTTACGATTCCTGGCACTTTGGGTGGCGGTGGTGTGGGAGATGCTTATACTTGTGTTCCATGCAATACTACCTTGATTTATGCTACTGCTATTCCGAACGCAACTTCTGGGTGTGTAATTATTACATTAGGCATTGTACCAGTTAAAATCACCTCTTTTAATGCAAAATCTACAGCACAAAACACATCTTTATTAAAATGGACCGCCGCCGAAGATCCTGGAAAGATTAAATACACTATTCAGAGAAGCCTTGATGGAAGAAATTTCGATGACTTAGAAAATGTCATCTCTTTATCGAACGGCAGTTTAACTAACTCCTATGCTTACGAAGATAAATCACCCAAACCCGGGAATAATTTTTATAGACTAAAGATTACTGAGATTACTGGTAAAATAACCTATTCTGAAACTGCATTGGTAAAAAATGATTCAAACTTCGGTTTTAGTGTTTATCCGAACCCTGTAACGGAGAACTTTACTGTTTCCATTTCTGAAAAATCGCTGCCGGCTACCATTGAACTTTACAATGCCCAGGGGCAGGCTGTTTACAAAGTAAAGTCTAATCAAAGCATATTCAAAATTGATAAAACTTTGGAGAGCGGAATGTATATCCTGAAAGTTACCTCCAGTTCAAATTTTTCAAAAACGGAAAGAATAATTAAGAAGTAAAAATAAACCGGGCAAAAGCCCGGTTTATTTTTTACCATCAGTTAACCTTAAGCTTAGCAGAATTTTCCTTGTCTCAACTTCGTATATCGCAACAAAATATAAACGCCGGGCTGCAAGCAGCACCGGCGTTTAAAGCTATTTTAGAACTTTATTAAGCTATCTCAACTTCAGCACCAGCTTCAGTTAATTTAGTTTTTAATTCTTCAGCAGTTGCTTTGTCAACACCTTCTTTAACTGGTTTTGGAGCACCATCTACTAAGTCTTTAGCTTCTTTAAGACCCAAGCCTGTTAATTCTTTTACGATTTTTACTACTGCTAATTTGTTAGCACCACCGCTTTTCAATACTACATTGAAAGAAGTTTTTTCTTCAACTGCTGCTGCTTCGCCAGGACCAGCACTTACTACAACTGCTGCTGCAGCTGGTTCAATACCGTATTCTGATTTCAAGAAGTCTGCTAATTCCTGTACTTCTTTTACTGTTAAGCCTACTAATGATTCGGCTAATGCTTTTACGTCTGCCATTTGTTTAAATTTTTTCCACCTTCATTGCCTTGGCTAAGCCGGGGTCTCCGGTGGAGATTATTAAAAAAATTTGTTTATGCCTTTGATTTTATGCCATCCAGCCAGGCAAATATTTTCAATTAAGAATATCCTTATTCTGCAGGTGCTGCTTCTGCCTTCGCAGCATCTTTATTTTGCAAAGCTCCCAACACACGCTGGATTGGAGAGTTTAACAAGCCAATGATTTCCCCGATCAATTCGTTCTTAGTTTTGATCTTGGTTAATGCAGCTAATTGGTTATCGCCAACAAATACATCACCATTGATGAATGCAGCTTTTAATTCCGGTTTTTCACCTTTGTTGTCTTTTCTAAAACCGCTTAAAATTAGTGCAGGTTCTTTTGGATTATCACTGAATAAAAGTGCAGTTACTTTATGTAAAGAATCATAAACTCCTGAGTATTTTTCAGCATCGATACCTTCCAATGCTTTACGGATGAGGGTATTTTTTGCCACCTTCATCTCTACCTGCTTATTAAAGCAGTGACGGCGCAATTGGCTTATCTGTGCTACAGTTAAGCTTTCTGTATCTGTAATGTAGAAGTTGCTGTATTGGCTGAATTTGCCTTTGAGCACTTCTATCACTTCATTTTTTTCCTGTTTTGTCATAACAAATATTTTTTAAATCATTGTCGTTTTTCTAACCGTGTAGAATAACAGTGATTAGTTTTGAACAGATTTTGTATCAACGATAATACCAGGACTCATGGTGCTGGCAATACTAACGCCTTTCAGGTAAGTACCTTTTGCAGTTGATGGTTTTAATTTAATTAAAGCGTTAATCAACTCCTGGCTGTTTTCAGCAATTTTTTCTGCGCTAAAACTTACACGGCCAATAGAAGCATGGATAATACCTACTTTATCTACTTTAAAAGCGATCTTACCACCTTTTACTTCATTTACCGCTGCTGCCACATCATTGGTAACTGTGCCAGTTTTAGGGTTTGGCATCAGGTTACGTGGACCTAATACTTTACCCAGTTTACCAATCTTAGGCATTACAGCAGGAGTTGCAATGATAACATCTACATCTGTCCATCCGCCTTCAATTTTTGTTATGAATTCATCCAGGCCTACAAAGTCAGCACCAGCTCCCTTTGCAGCTTCTTCCTTATCAGGTGTGCAAAGAACCAGTACCTTTTTTGTTTTACCAGTACCGTGAGGAAGAGAAACCGTACCACGGATAGCCTGGTCGGCTTTTTTAGGATCTACTCCTAATTTAATATGCAAGTCTACAGAACTGTCAAATTTTGTGCAATTCACTTCTTTTACCAGTGCAGAAGCTTCCTTTAAAGAGTAAGCTTTATTGGGATCAACCTTAGCATTGGCAACTTTTCTTTTCTTAGTAATCATTGTCGTAAATATTTAAGGTTGAATAATTAATTTTCCCATGGAGCTTTACCTTCTACAGTTAAGCCCATACTGCGTGCAGTACCAGCCACCATGCTCATAGCGCTTTTCAGCGTAAAAGCATTCAGATCAGGCATTTTATCTTTTGCTATTTCTTCTACCTGGCTCCAGGTAACCTTACCTACTTTTTGACGGTTTGGTTCTTTACTGCCTCCCTTGATTTTGGCAGCTTCCATTAACTGAACAGCAGCAGGAGGAGTTTTAATTACAAACTCAAAAGATTTGTCAGCGAAAACAGTGATTAAAACAGGAAGAACTTTCCCTTGTTTGTCCTGGGTTCTGGCATTGAATTGCTTACAGAACTCCATGATGTTGATACCTTTGGAACCCAATGCAGGTCCGATTGGTGGTGCAGGATTGGCTTGTCCTCCTTTACATTGGAGTTTAACATAGCCAGTGATCTCTTTTGCCATGTGTTACATTTTTTGGTGATAACGTCCCGACATTTTATCGAAACTCCCAATACAATAAATTCCTAAGAACTATTTGGGGCGGCAAAGGTAGGGACTAATGCTTAAAATGCAAAGATATTTTTAAACATCTGCGAAAACTTATTTTCCGTAGTTTCACTACAGCTTATTACCTTCTTTTGGAAAAATTACCGTTGGCTTAAAATGCTTAGCCTCTTCAAACTCCATTAACGCATAAGATATAATAACTACGATATCTCCAGCAACTCCTTTTCTTGCAGCAGGTCCGTTTAAACAAACAATTCCACTTCCTCGCTCTCCTTTAATGATATAAGTTTCCAAACGCTCACCGTTATTTACATTCACTACTTGTATTTTCTCATTCTCAATGAGATTTGCGGCATTCATTAGATTTTCATCAAGTGTCAGGCTTCCGACATAATTAAGATTAGCCTCTGTAATTACGGCCCTGTGTATTTTTGATTTTAATACTTGTATTTGCATAGTTATTCTACAATGATAGGTCCCTTTTATAATTTTATTTAGTGACTTGTTTCGTTTAATGAATGAAAAAAAAATAATATTCTTTAGTAACTAAAAGTTCACAAAGATATTAAAGTATACAGCATCAATGTAAATCCGGGGCTGTCTTTAAATGCGGACTCAAGCGCTGGTGCCAGTAGGGATAGATGCAGGGTGTTTCGCTTACAGCATCCAACCGTTTTACCTGATCTGTAGTTAAGTTCCAGCCAACAGCTTCCAGGTTTTGTTTTAGCTGCTCTTCGTTTCTTGCGCCGATGATGATATTATCTACAGTAGGTCTTTGCAGCAACCAGTTTAATGCAACCTGCGCTACAGACTTGCCTATTTCCGCAGCTATTTCTTCCAGCACATCTACGATAGCATACAATTCTTCCGGATTTTTCTCGGGACCATGGCTACCCTGTTGAGCAAACCTTGAGCCTGCTGGCAGCGGCTGATTTCTGCGAAATTTACCACTTAGTAAGCCTCCACTTAAAGGACTCCAAACAATTGTTCCAATATTTTGATCAATACCCAACGGCATTAGTTCCCATTCAAACTCACGAGCAATCAAGGAGTAATAAGCCTGGTGTGCTATGTACTTACTCCAGCCATATCTTTCACTTACACTTAATGACTTCATTAAATGCCAGCCGGAAAAATTAGAACAGGCGATATAGCGAACTTTTCCACTTTGTATTAAGGTATCCAGAGTTTTAAGTGTTTCTTCCACAGGTGTGTTGGCATCAAAACCATGCATGTGGTAGATATCAATGTGATCAGTTTGCAATCTTTTTAAGCTGTCTTCGCACTGCCTGATTAGATGATACCGGGATGAGCCATAATCATTTATTTCTTTACTCATCCTGAAAGTAGCTTTTGTTGAGATCAACACTTTATCTCTAATACCTTCTAATGCCTGGCCCAATATTTCTTCAGCCACACCAGTACTGTAAACATTCGCCGTATCAAACAGATTTACTCCAGCATCCAGGCAGAGATTTACCATTCTCTTCGCATCATTCAGTTGCGTAGTGCCCCAGGCTTTAAAAAATTCATTGTTCCCGCCAAATGTTGCAGTACCAAAACTTAATACAGGCACTCTTAACCCTGAGTTACCTAATTGTCTGTATTCCATAATTCCATTTTATTTTAAATGTTATTTTAGCCAAGCTAACTATTAACAATACATGAAAATCAGTTTCTCACTCTGGTAAGTGTATAAAAGGAACCTGTAAAACTTTTAGGCTCTGCCGACTTTTCAAACAGTTGCCACTTAAGTACATTTGGCTGTACTGATTCTACCAAACATTTAAATTCCACTTTACCATTTCCATCGTTGAAAGACATTTCAAGCAATATCGGGGTATGAAAAAAATAAGCTTCATAAGTGCCGATTTGTTTTACTCCTCCCGGAAAAACCACTTCGATTTTTGACCGGTCAATAAAAGCTACTCTCAGTTGGTTGCCAGACCAAATGCCTATTAAATCGTTTGCACTTCGTATTTGAGCAAAGCCGGCTCCACCAGCTAACAACAACATAACAACAAGAAACCCGATAATTTTCTTCATGTTAAGTATATTCAATGCTGAAAATACTACAAGTTTTTAATTCGGTTAAGCTAATCTATCATTCATAAAGAAACATGAAGCAGCAGTCACCTAACTATTACAACGGCGCCTTTCAAAACTTGCAAACAACACCACAGTTAGCAGAAGGTATTTCTATGCTTAACCTAATGGGTAAATTTTTTCTTTCCAGGCCTACTAATACAAAGCCTGCAACAGTAATTCCTTCTATAAAAACTGACTTACAAAAATATTATAGCAAAGGGCCTTCTATAATCTGGTTTGGTCATTCATCTTACCTAATCCATTATAATGGCTTTAATATTCTTGTTGATCCCGTTTTAAGTGGATATGCGTCACCGTTTAGTTTTTACTTGAAAGCATTCAAGGGTGCAGACGCATACAAACCGTTGGATATGCCGGAGGTAGACATGATGATCATTACACACAATCACTATGACCACCTTGATAAAAACGCAATTAAATCATTGAGTGCAAAAACAAAGTCATTTTACATGCCATTGGGAGTAAAGGAAAATATAGCATCCTTTGTAACAAAAAACCAGCCAGTAGTAGAAATGGATTGGTGGCAAACAAACCGGGTAAATGATCAAATAAAACTAACTGCCACTCCTGCCCGGCATTTTTCAGGAAGAGGTTTAAAACGTAACCAATCTTTGTGGTCTTCCTTTGTGTTGGAAATAAACGGCTATTCCATCTTTATTGGAAGTGATTCTGGCTATGGTGAGCATTTTAAAGAAATCGGTAAACAGTTCAGATCTTTTGACATAGCGATCCTGGAATGCGGCCAATACAATGCTGCATGGCCATTTATACATTCTATGCCAGAAGAATTAATACATGAAGGAAAAGAATTGAATGCAAAAGTTATCATGCCGGTGCACTGGGCTAAATTTTCTCTGGCGCTGCATGATTGGGATGAACCGATCAAAAGATTTGTTGCAGCGGCAGAAGCAACAGGTACACCATACACAGCTCCGATGATTGGACAACCTGTGGTACTGGATGAGTTCTATCCAAAACAAGCCTGGTGGAGGTTGTAATTAGATTCACGATTTTATCTTTACCGCTACTACTTTTTCCGTTAGTCTTTTAAATGCAAGTAAAACAGCAGACATATCAAACACAGATAATAAGCATATTTTCATAATGGTTCCAATCCATGATATGGTAAAAAATTACGATAGTAAAAGAAATACAAATCCGTACTTCGTCATCACAATTAGCATAGCAGTTTATTAATCGGCAAAAAATCTGGGATTTAGATCGAAATAATATAAGTTAAATTCTATGAAGAACTATAAAATGTGATCTATTTGTACTAAACTCATAAAAAGCTATCAGCCGATAAGCCGGATTCTGTCGTGGGTTATCATTTATCTGGCCCTGACATTACTGTCAAGATCTAGCTGCCTACCCTTCCCGGTATTCCACCTAAGCGGAATAGTAAACGGGCCACTTACCTTTTTCAAACCAGGATATACGTGGCATTACAGCACACAAGGTTTACCCGAAAAGCCAGTTGCCTGACTTTACCGTGAGCTCTTACCTCACATTTTCACCCTTATCTCCAATAAATTGGCGACGGTTATTTTCTGTGGCACTTTCTGTCTCCTACTAAGTAGAATCCCGGCCGTTAGCCGGTGTGTTGCCCTTTGCTGTCCGGACTTTCCTTCCCCACCCGAAGTTATTCGGAAAGGAATGATAACCTGGCTGATAGCAGAACAAAGATATTGTTGTTAGCGAGTAACAGGACAATAAACTTTTTTCTAAAGTTCCAATAAAACAATGCGTTGTACGTTACTAAAACATTGGTACTATCAGGCTAAAGCAAGTGAGAGTTTAAGGCCAACAGATTGGTGTAATGAGAATAATTTCTTAGTCTCTTCTATTAAAAAATGAAAAACTTGCAGCAACCCCAAGGAAGTTTTGCACATTTTTCAGCGTCTTTACAAGCCTACCCTTTAAAGCATTGTCGGTTATGCTTTAGAGTGTAGTTTATTAAATTATTAGGGTTTCCAATATGATGAAAAAACTGCTGCTTTTTGTTTCATTGTTTTTTTATTCAATAATAAGTAGGTCCCAAAGTTTTACGGGTACAGGCGGCAGCGTGCCATCCACTGGGACACAGTGCTTTCCGATAAATGTAAGCGGAGTTGGCACAATTAACACTACCAGCCTTGGATTATCCAGCGTTTGTATTGATATTACCCATCCTAGTGATGACGAATTGGAAGTTTGGATAACTGCACCAGATGGCACTGAAATACCATTAACAATACAGAATGGCGGCAGCGGTAACAATTATTCAAATACCTGCTTCTCTTCCTCGGCTACCAATTATATTAAGAATAGCGCAGCACCATTTACAGGTAGTTTCATTCCAGAAGGCTTTTTAGGAGCCGCCAACAATGGTCAAAATGCAGATGGGGTTTGGACCCTATGTGTACAGGATAGAACAAATACGGGCAATTCAGGTGTACTTAATAGTTGGGCATTAACATTCAGCAATAGTCCTGCGCCGGCTGCTCCAGCAATGCCAGCATGCAATACCACACTTCCATCAAGCGTAGACTGCGGAAATGCAACACCTGTATGCGACTTTAAAGGTTTGTGTGGACAAACCACCGGAAACACTGTTAGAACCTGGCCTCAACTTACTGCTGCAGCCAGCTGTTTCAATTTTGAAAACAATACATTCATAAAATTTATTGCATCAGCAAGCACGGTAGAATTTGCAGTATGGGTGCCTACAAGCAGTTTAATAAATGGTGGGCGGGGTGGTATTGAAATGTTTGCATTCTCAGGAACCTGCAATGGTGCAGTGACACCTTATGGCTGTTTTCAACACATTTATCCTCCATCTGTTGCCGGCAATCCCTTACCCAATTATATAAGACTTGAGGGCCTAACAGCCGGCAGCCAATACTTTATCACCATTGATGGCTTTGGCGGCGCAACCACATCATTCACAATACAAGCTATTTCTGGTATTAATACTTTAACTGTATCTCCTGATGTAGCTATTTGCAAGGGTACCAGTACCACACTTACCGCAAGCGGCGGAAATGGCAATTATAACTGGAGCCCGGGTTCTGGTCTAAGTTCATCCTCGGGAGCCAGTGTTACTGCAACCCCTTCCAACACCACCACTTATCAGGTAACGAGCACAAACGCAATAGGTTGTTCTTTGAAGGAAGATGTAGTTGTAACCGTAAACGATCCGCCAATTATTCTTACACAACCATCCAGTACAGCCCAAACGGTTTGCCAGGGAAGCCCCGCCACACCATTTGTAGTAGCTGCAGCAGGAAGTGGAGTAATTACTGGCTATCAATGGTATTTAACTTCAGTAGCAAATAATAGTGGGGGACTGGCAATACCAGGTGCAACTGGCAGCAGTTACACACCATTTACTGCAGGCACAGGCACCCTCTATTTTTATTGCGTGGTTACTAACTCTAATGGATGCAGTACCACCAGCAATATAACAGGTGCGGTTACAATAAATCCAAAACCAACCGCACCCACCGGATCTGTTACTGCCCCATCATCCTGTGCAAATGCTACGGGAGCTATTGTATTAACAGCACCAACGGGAGTAAACTTTGAATATAGTATTGGTGGTGCTTACCAGGCAAGCGGTACCTTTACAGGTTTAGCGGCTGGAAGCTATACAGCCACCGTAAGAAATACACTCACCGGCTGCGTTTCTTCCGGTACTTCTTTTATCGTAACAAATATATCCAGTCCACCGGCTACCCCATTGGGGGCAGTGACAGTGCAGCCAACATGCGCCACTCCCACAGGAACGATTGTTATCACTTCGCCATCCGGAGCCAATATTGAATACAGCATTGGAGGGCCATACCAGGCAAGTGGAACATTCAGCGGTTTAACCAATGGAACCACCTATGATGTTTACGCAAAAGATATTGTAACAGGATGCATCTCTTCTCCTTTACAACTAACAGTAAATACTATACCAGGTGCACCAACAGCTCCAACAGCTACCGTTAGTACCCAAACAGATTGTTTTTCGCCAACCGGTACAATAACCATCACAGCACCAACAGGAGCAAATTATGAATACAGCATTGGTGGTAGCTACCAATCTGGTTTGACCTTTGCGGGCCTTGCTGCTGCAAGCAATTTTGCTGTGACCGTAAGGAATACAACCACAGGCTGTGTTTCTGCGCCGGTTAATTTAAGTACCGATGCAATCATACCACCAGCGCCGCCTACTGTAAGCAGTCCGGTTACCTATTGTCAAAATTCAACTGCTGCTGCTCTAACAGCCGTAGGCTCAAGTTTACTTTGGTACACCGCAGCAAG
>CAZDHQ010000059.1:0-1538 GCA_964505135.1 uncultured Ferruginibacter sp. | reverse complement strand
TCGACTAACATTGTGGGATCTACAACCTATTACGTAAGCCAAACCACAGGCTTATGTGAAAGTGGCCGTTCACCAATAACAGTAAACATCACCAATCAACCATCAGCTCCTTCAGTAACACCTACTGTAAACTACTGCCAAAATGCGGCTACCACACAGCTTACAGCATTAGGAAGTAATTTACTATGGTATACTTCTGCCAGCGGAGGAACAGGTACCGCAATAGCACCAACCCCTTCTTCTGCCACAGCCGGAATAACTTCCTATTATGTTTCGCAAAGTATCGGCAGCTGCGAAAGCACCAGGTCTTTGATAACTGTTACCATCAATGCTACACCTTCAGTTCCAGCCGTTAACAGTTCAATAAGCTATTGCCTTAATGCAGCCGCTACGATCTTAACAGCTACCGGCGCCAATTTACTTTGGTATAATGCACCCGTTGGAGGAAGCGGCTCGTCTGCAGCACCCACTCCATCCACTACTGCTTCTGGAGTTACAAACTATTATGTCTCTCAAACTGCTAACGGCTGTGAAGGACCAAGAGCTTCCATCGCAGTTACGGTGAATCCTATACCAGTGGCACCAACGGTGACAACCTCTTTTACTTATTGTGAAAATGCCACTGCATCTCAGCTCACTGCAACTGGCAATAGTCTATTATGGTACAATACAGCAAGTGGTGGAACCGGCAACTCAGCTGCGCCTACTCCATCAACATCCAGTGCTGGTAACACTGTTTATTATGTTTCACAAACAGTAAACGGCTGTGAAAGTCCAAGAGCTTCTGTAACAGTAACAGTTAACGCCAATCCGGTTTTACCAACTGTGACCCCAACGGTTACTTACTGTGAAAATGATGTGGCGGCAGCATTAAACGCAACTGGATCCAATCTTACCTGGTATACAACTGCAACAGGCGGAACAGGGACTACTGTTCCCCCAACGCCATCAACAACTTCAGCCGGAGTCTCCACCTATTATGTGTCTCAAACAGTGAATGGCTGCGAAAGTGGACGATCTGCAATTACTGTTACGGTGAACGCAAAACCTACAATGCCCACAGTAACAACCAATATCAGTTACTGCCAGGATGAAATTGTGTCTTCACCTTTAACAGCTTCCGGCAGCAACCTGCAATGGTATAGTTCTGCCAGCGGTGGCGTAGGATCATCAATAGCTCCTATACCAATAACAACGTTACCTGGTATAACTGATTATTATGTGAGTCAGACATTGAATGGATGCGAAAGTCCAAGAGCTCAAATAACAGTCAATATTAAACCAACACCAGCGGTACCTATCACCAGCAATCTTGATTTATGTCGCTTTGAAAACTCAACCGCACTTATCGCAACCGGCAGTAATCTCTTATGGTACACAATTGCCAATGGTGGAACAGGATCTACTAGCGCCCCTATACCATCAACCAGCCTGCCGGGTATTCAAACTTACTATGTTACACAAACAATAAATGGCTGTGAAAGTCCCAAAGCATCTGTAACCGTCACGATAAAATCTTTACCGTTGGCACCAATAGT
>CAZDHQ010000058.1:0-11227 GCA_964505135.1 uncultured Ferruginibacter sp. | reverse complement strand
GCTTTACACGTAAACGCCAGCGTTAGTCGTGATTGGTATATACGTTTGGTTAGTTCACCAGCACATCAAAAACTATATCCGTCTGCACCCGATCCGTTTGAAAAGCCAAACCTTGGTTTTAACCTGGAAAAGTTTAAAATAAAAACAGCCGATGGTATTGAGATGGACGGCATTATGGCAAAACCAATTGATTTTGATCCTTCCAAAAAATATCCTGTTTTCTTTTATGTGTATGGCGAACCTGCATCTTCCATAGCAGATGATGTTCCTGAATTCAATGGTTTTATTGCTCAGTTGATACCGCAGGGATACATAGGTATTGCAATGGATAACCGCGGCACACCATTGATGAAGGGCACCGCATGGCGCAAAGCAATCTATAAAAAAATCGGTGTAGTAAACAGCCGTGACCAGGCGATGGCTGCCAAAGAAATTTTAAAATGGAATTTTATTGATACCAGTCGTGTGGCAGTACATGGATGGAGTGGAGGAGGAGCAATGACATTGAATTTGTTATTCCGTTATCCTGAAATTTATAAAACAGGTGTAGCAGTTGCAGCCGTAACGGATCAGCATTTTTATGACAATATCTATACTGAACGTTACATGGGCCTGCCACAGGAAGATGAAGAAGCGTTTAAGCAATCATCACCCATTACGTTCGCTAAAAACCTGCAGGGACATTTATTGTACATACACGGAACAGGCGATGATAATGTTCATTATAAAAATGCGGAGAACTTAATTAATGAGTTAGTGAAGTACAACAAGACTTTTAACCTGATGGTGTATCCTAACCGCACACACGGCATATATGAAGGCGCAGGAACTACCGATCATTTGAATAAAACCTTTATGGAGTTTATTCATTTGTATTGCCCGCCGGGAGCAAAGTAGGCTTCATTAAATAGTATTATGTGGCGCAAGCGTAAAGCTTGCGCTTTTTTATTATCAAAAAAAATGCATTGGGTTGTGTAATGTATCCAATTCAAGCATCCGTTCATTGAATTTTTACATTAATCACTATTAAAACTTATTACAATGAAACGCCTGCTTATGATCATTACGCCCTTTGTTTTGGCATTTATGTCGTTTACATCCCATATTGGAACTACTATAACCGGCACCGTTAGTGATGAATACGGGAACCCGATAGCCGGAGTAACCGTAACGGTACAAGGTGCCATTCGAATGGCGACATCAACCGCTTCCAATGGGTCTTACCTAATCAACAGTGATAAACCTATATCGGTACTGCAGTTTTCGTCCGTTGGATATGTTACTCAATCAGTAAAAGTGAAAGGCCGTTCGGTAATAAATGTTAAGCTGCGACAAACGGTTAATAATTTGCAGGAGGTGGTTGTGGTGGGATATGGCGTTCAAAAAAAGAGGGAAATAACGGGAGCAGTTACTGCTGTTGTTGCACCACCTCTTTATGACAATATTTTGCAGGGAAAGGCTTCTGGTGTTATAGTATTGAGAGGTATTGCAAGCTCACCTGCAATAAGCAGCAATGATGATTTTAATACAGAAAGCTATGATCATATCACTGAAAATGGTTTTCATAAAGCAAAGGACAATCCGCTCTCCACCTTCTCTATTGATGTGGATGCTGCTTCTTACAGTAACGTTCGCCGTTTTATAAATAACGGTCAATTGCCGCCGGCTGGTGCAGTAAGAATTGAAGAAATGATCAACTATTTTAAATACAGGTATCCGCAACCTGAAAATGATCAACCATTTTCTATAACCACCGAAACTGCTGACGCACCATGGAACCGGAAACATAAATTGGTTTTAATTGGATTACAGGGAAAAAAAATCCCAACAGAAAATCTGCCAGCTTCTAACCTTGTATTCTTAATTGATGTATCAGGATCTATGCAGTCAGAAGATAAAATTGGATTGGTAAAATCATCAATGAAAATGTTAGTCGATCAATTGCGGCCACAGGATAAAGTAGCAATGGTAGTGTATGCAGGTGCAGCAGGATTAGTACTACCATCCACCAGCGGAAGAGAGAAAATAAAAATCAAGGATGCTATTGATGCACTGGAAGCAGGAGGCTCTACTGCCGGTGGTGCAGGCATCAGGCTAGCGTATGAAACAGCAAAAAAGAATTTTGTAAAGGAGGGAAATAACCGGGTGATACTTTGTACCGATGGTGATTTTAATGTAGGCGAAAGCAGCGATGACGCAATGGAAAGATTAATTGAAGAAGAACGAAAAAACGGGGTATACCTAACTGTGCTTGGCTACGGTATGGGTAATTATAAAGACAGTAAAATGCAAAAGCTGGCAGACAAGGGCAATGGCAACCATGCATACATTGATGGTATCAGCGAAGCAAAAAAAGTATTGGTAAATGAATTTGGCGGCACCATGTTTACCATTGCAAAAGATGTGAAGCTCCAGGTAGAATTTAATCCTGCAATGGTGCAGGGTTATCGCTTGATTGGATATGAAAATCGCATGCTTGCCAGTGAAGATTTTAATGATGATAAAAAAGACGCAGGAGAAATGGGAAGCGGGCATAGCGTAACAGCGTTGTACGAAATCATTCCTGTAGGTATAAAAACTGATTTCCTGAAAAATGTAGACACTTTAAAATACCAGGATAATGAGAATCTGTTCTCCAAAGCATCACAAACAGACGAGTTAATGACCATTAAGTTCAGATACAAAAAACCTTCTGAAGATAAAAGCAGGTTACTTGAAGTTGCAGTAAAGGACCAGCAATTAACTATTAACGGGACATCTGACAATTTTCGTTTTGCTGCGGCGGTAGCTGAGTTCGGCATGTTACTACGCAATTCTGAATTTAGGTCAGCATCCTCTTTTGATAATGTGCTTTCACTAGCCCATACATCAAAAGGAAATGATGAGGAGGGATATCGCTCAGAATTTATTCAACTGGTGACAAGTGTTCAGGCTATGAAAGTTGAAGATGCAGTAGGAAAAAATGATTAATAGTAGACGCCGGGCCTACACCAAGCCCGGCTTTTTTCATATAAAAATAAACATTCAATAACCCTGTCTTAACCACTTCTTAATATCTGCTGTGCATCTTGCATTAAAAAATGCCATGAGCCTTATCAGTCAGGATAAACTAAAACAACAGGATTTAATCAACCGGGTACTATTGCTGATAACAGTGGTATTGATCATTATCACATTTGCCAGGTAGTTTGGCCGCCGGATGGTAAATTTTTCCACCACCCCAACATTTTGCAGCAGGGTTGCCGTATATTTAATTGTGACAGCAAAAGGTTAAATGTTTTGATTAATTGCTGGTATTTAATAAATAATGCAGCGTTAAATCTGGCAGGTTAATCTACATAGTTACAATAACTGTATACTAACCCTTCGCCTTGCTTAATGAGTAAATTTCATATAGCCTTTTTACTAATAATTCCTTTCAAGGTCATCGCTCAGAGCGACCCATGCAAACCTGCGATTTTCATCATCACTCCTTCAGCTATCATCTGCACGGGTACTACAGCTACTTTTAACGCAGTAATTACTAATGGTGGTATTGCCAGCAGTTACACATGGAAGATAAATGGTGAGAATATACCGGCAAGCAACAGTGATGGTCTCACATTCACTGATTTGCATGATGGCGATTTAATTTCCTGTGAGTATAGTTGTAAAACTACCTGCGGAAGGGATACTGTTATTACCAGTGCTGTTACAAAAGTATCGGTTCCCAATGCCATTCAGCCAATAGTTGCCGTAACCAATACAGATCCGCTAATTTGCGAAGGACAGGTAACCAGTTTTACAGCGCAGGCTATCTATGGCAGCGCTCAGCCAGCCTACCAATGGTATGTAAACGATACAGCCGTGGGCGCTAACAGTATGCTCTATGCTACCAACACATTAACCAATGGCTCCAAAGTACAATGCATACTTACTATTACCGATCCAGCCTGCCCGGCTTTTAGTAAAACAGCTTCTAACCACATGACCATTTATGTGTATCCAATGATACATCCTGCCATACAGATAAAAGCTGATAAGCCAGTAATCTGTAAGGGAGAAACGGTAACCTTTAGCGCTACCGCTAACGGTGGAGAATACCCCCTTTTTGCATGGGAACTGAATGGTGTAAGGACAGGTGACTCCAGCAAAGAATTTATAACGAGTAATTTGAAAGACGGAGACGTAGTAACCTGTACCGTTACGGTAGGTATCGACTCAAGGTGTAAATCAGATACCATTTCTGCGCCATCTAATAAAGTGGCTATCCAGGTAAAAGATTTTCCTATGCCCTCCGTTAGCATTACTTCTCCCAACCTAAATGTTTGCGAAGGTGAACCGGTAAGTTTTAATGCCAACGATGTGAATGCGGGTTTCTATAAAAAATATGAATGGCTGGTGAATGGAAAGAAGGCTGGTGATAATGCTAATATATTTACCAGTAACCAATTTAAAAATGGTGATACGGTGAGCTGCCGGTTTTCAACAGATGTGTTTGGATGTCCATATGTATTTGATTTGGTATCTAATACAAAGAAAGTAACGGTGCGATCAAAACCCGTAATCAGTTTTCCTCCGGATGATATTGTTATTAAAGCGGGGGAACAGGCCAGCCTAAATGCAATCATTACCGGTAAAAGCCAAACTGTTTCCTGGACACCGGCATCTTTGTTAACTGCTCCCGGCCTGGCAAACACCAGCACTGTACCGCTGTATGATGACACCAGCTTTACCGTATTGGTGGTGGATACCAATGGTTGTAGATCATCCAATAACATACTAGTACAGATATTACACCAGCTCTACCTGCCTACTGCTTTTACGCCCAATAGCGATGGCCGAAACGATGTTTTTAAAATACCTGAAATCGCCACCATCAAACTGCAGCAGTTTTCTATTTTTAACCGTTCGGGCCAAATTGTTTTCAGCACCTCCAATCGATCTAAAGGATGGGATGGTACTTACCAGGGACAACCTCTGGACCCGGGTACTTATATTTATTTTATCCGGGGAATCATCAATAAAAAAGACACTGTTTTTAAGGGAACAGTATTGCTGCTGCGGTAAATTTTTCAGTTGTTAAATTTATGTCACTTGAAGGGTATTCCCGTTTCTGGTTTCATTCCTATATTCTTATTTCATTGGTTACAGACAATTCTACGGCCTTGTCCAGCTTTTGTCTAGTGCCTGTCTTCTAATTGTCGCCTCGCTGTCAGTTTTTTGTCGCTACCTTTTCTTGGATTGCCCTATGATCAAATGCTATTTTCATTTTAGTTACCAGTAACATGCTTATGCCCAATAAATACAAATACATTTTTGCCGTAGTTGGTTTTGCAATCGTCTTGATTGTAATAGTATATGTGGTGTACGAAAGAAGGATTGATGCTATGGAGCACAGAATACGGCAGGAACTCCCCTGAGAAGCTTTCTTTAAAATACTCCCTGGAAAGCAATTTATATGAATACAAAAAAGGGATTTATGTTACACTTTACCAAATTAGAAGTCATTTTCAAAACAGTTACAAATAATTGAGAGCACGCTTCCAGACGTTACTTCAGGAATTGCCATTTTTAATTTCTGGAAGTATTCCCGGGATGGTTGGCTATATAGTTCCCGGCAATATCAGCGAACTATACATAACCGTTAAACAGCTGCATGCCAGCAGGATCAGCAGGTGTTTACATCTTGAAGTATTGGTGGGAAGAAAGGTTAATAATACCCAACTGGTGCTAATTAAATAGGCTCATTCATTAGTTTTCACAAAATAACCCCCGTTCAAAAGGACGGGAATTGTTATTTGGGAATTGGTAGTTGTATTGATTAAATAACCGCCATAAACTCTTCCAATTAGCATCTGTACTTAAATTAAAGAGCCTGCACAACCACTACCCGGTTTTAAGCATACTGTATTCAAGAATAGTATATAAACGAAATTATATATTATTAACTCAATGCATAATGAGGAGACATTAGTCAATCTGCTGGTTTAATATTGCAGAGATTAGTAAGGGGTAGGCGTATCTACTGGATTTCAAAATTGCCCAACCTGTTTTTTCGTCTTTTGATAAGAATTAAATATTTTTCACGTTTTAATATTACAGGCCATTATAAATTTGACTACCATATTTTTGCATTCTTTCAAAAAGCATTCATCTCGTTTTTAATATGCTCTTTAATTCATTACAATTTTGCGTTTTTTTCATTTTCGTAACTACGCTTTATTTTATTCTACCCCACAGGTATCGGTGGTTTTTATTATTAGCAGCAAGTTGCTATTTCTACATGGTATTTGTGCCGGTGTATATTTTAATTCTGGGATTTACAATAGTGGTAGATTATTTCGCTGGTATATACATAGAGAAATCAATGGGCAGGAAACGTAAGCTTTTTCTTACTTATAGCCTTATTGCAAATATTGGCGTTCTGGCTGTTTTTAAGTACTACAACTTTTTAAATGATAATTTAACGGTTCTGCTTCATGGAATGGATTTTAAGAATCCAATTCCCTATTTATCTATACTGTTACCGGTAGGTTTGTCTTTTCATACTTTCCAGGCCATGAGTTATACAATAGAGGTATACCGTGGTCACCAGCCTGCAGAAAGAAACTTTGGTATTTATTCCTTGTACGTGATGTTCTATCCTCAGTTGGTAGCCGGTCCCATTGAAAGGCCGCAGAATCTACTGCACCAATTTTATGAAAAGCATGAGTTTGATTACTATCGGGTATCTGAGGGCTTGAAGTTAATGCTGTGGGGATTTTTTAAAAAGTTGGTGGTGGCTGACCGCCTATCTCTTTATGTAAATGCAGTGTATGGAAATCCAGATCAGCACTCAGGATTGTCGTTACTATTAGCAACCGTTTTTTTTGCCTTCCAAATTTATTGTGATTTTTCCGGCTATTCAGATATTGCGATAGGTGCAGCAAGAGTGATGGGTTTTAAATTGATGACAAATTTTAATCGGCCATACTTTTCCAAAAGTATTGCTGAGTTTTGGAAACGCTGGCATATCTCTCTTTCCACCTGGTTTAAAGATTACCTGTATATTTCTTTGGGCGGCAACAGGGTGTCTGTACCAAGATGGTATTTTAATTTGTTTTTCGTTTTTTTAGTAAGTGGCTTATGGCATGGCGCTAACTGGACGTTTATTATCTGGGGAGCACTTAACGGTTTTTATCTTGTGGCTGCATTGATTACAGCGCCATTAACAAAAAAGATTACCAAAGCGTCTGGCATCTCTAAAATAAAATGGCTGAATCAACTGCTACAGATATTGTTTACGTTTACGCTTACTTGCTTTGCGTGGATCTTTTTTAGGGCCAATACAGTGCATGATGCCTTTACTGTTATCAAAAAAATAGTAACATTTAAAGGTCCTTTATTTGTAGAAAATCCTTCCAGTTTGGCCTATTCTTTTTTTGCAATTGTGTTCCTGCTGATTGCAGAGTCCAAGAGAGAATATTTTCATGGAAAGTTTTCATTGTTTAATAATTCACACAGGCTGGTAAGATATCTGTCTTATGCTATACTTGTTTTGCTCATCCTGCTTATAGGAGTGTTTGATGGTGGGCAGTTTATTTATTTTCAATTTTAATATTGAACTAAATGATTAATAAATTTATATACAGGGCTAAAAAGAAACCTTACGCTTTTTTTATTGTAAATCTGGTGGTATTTTTTGTTGTGGTTTTTGTTCTCGATTTTGCTGCTGGTACAGCTTTAAAGAAGTTGTATTTTAAGCAGGTTTCAGGGCAGCAATACCGTACCACTTACTCGCTTGAAAAAACAACCGCAGATATGTTGATATTTGGTTCATCAAGAGCAAATCATCACTATGTGTCAGATGTTTTTGAAAAATCACTTGGAATAACCTGCTACAATGTAGGGCGTGATGGAAACCAAATATTCTACCACTATGCAGTTTTACAAGCTGTATTAAAGCGGTATACTCCAAAAATTGTAGTGCTTGATTACACTTTGAAAGATATCCAGCAATTTTCTGAAAGTTATGATCGTCTTTCGTCTCTATTGCCTTATTATGCTTCACACCCGGAAATACGTGAAACAGTTGAGCTAAAAAGCAGCATGGAAAGGCTAAAGCTACTTTCAAAAATTTATCCATTTAACTCTTCAATGCTAATCACTTTAAAGGGTGTTACAAAAAAGGAAACAGCTCAGGAGCAAAGCGAAAAAGGATACCTGCCTGTGTTTAAAACATGGCAGAAGCCGGTGGAATTTGAACCAAATTCAGGCCACGAGCCAGAGGATTCAATCAAAATAAAGTACTTCGAGAAATTTATTTCTGACTGTAGAAACGCAGGTATAAAACTTTATTTAGTGAACTCCCCATCTTATTTAAAGTATACAAACAGGCCAGAAGCATTTGAAATTGTTAAAGCACTTGCAGCAAAATATGATGTAAAAATTTTTGATTTTTCAACAGATTCCTATTTTTTAGCCAACGGGAATTTATTTTCGGACAGAACACATTTAAACGACAGGGGCGCTCATATTTTTTCTGAAAAACTCAGTTCTTTAATAAAGGAAGACCTGGCAAGTGTAGGTAAGTAGCATAAAGTACTTTGCACTTCAATTAGGCAATGCAATTTGTCGATACTATTTTAGTAGTCAATTGCTGATTATTAGATTTGGGTTTAAAAATTTGCTGCTTATGAAAAGGCTCTTTATGTTAATCTTGTCACTTTTGTGTATCTGTGCCGGTAGTTTTGGTCAGCAATATTCCATTCCCCCTAAAACAAAACGCATTCTTTTTTTAGGCAACAGCATCACTTATGCAGGTCAATATGTTTCTTACATAGAAGCCTATATCAAACTAAACACAAAAAGTGATGAAGTTGAATTTATGAACCTTGGCTTGCCCAGTGAAACGGTGTCCGGTCTTTCGGAGCCCAACCATGCAGATGGAAAATTTCCCAGGCCTGATTTGCATGAACGATTGAAAAGAGTGCTAACCAAAACTAAACCCGATTTGGTCTTTGCCTGCTATGGTATGAATGATGGTATTTACCTTCCTTTTGATAGCGCCCGTTTTCAAAAGTACCAGCATGGCATCCGCTGGCTTCATGATACCATAACAGCCATGGGTATCCCAATTATATTTTTTACTCCACCTGTATATGATGAGAGAAAAGGGCAGGACTATTCCCTGGTGCTGGATAAATATTCCGAATGGCTGCTAAGCACCCGCAATTCAGAAAATTGGCAGGTAATAGACATTCATTTTCCAATGAAGCAGTATTTAAAAGAGCGGCGGGCTGCTGATTCCAGTTTTCAATATGCGTCCGATGGGGTTCATCCGGATGCTACCGGGCATTGGATAATGGCGAGGGCGGTATTGACTGGATTGGGTTTTACAGATGCCACCAGTTATGATAAAGCTGCGGAAGCTATCGCTCAATTTAAGAATGCTAAACAGGTAGCTGAATTAATAGAAAAGCGGCAGGCTATAATGAAAGATGCCTGGTTAAATTATACCGGTCACAAAAGACCGATGATGCCTACAGGTATTCCCTTAAAAAAAGCAAAGCATCAATACCGGGACATAAGCAGCAAGATGAAGCGCTGTTTGAATTGACTATTATAATTCAATTTATATTAAAATATAATATTTTATTAAAAAGCCATTAAATAATATTTAATGGCTTTTTAGTTTATAAAATTCACGTATTTACAATAGGAATTGATTTTTGAATCTCCATTATCAAATTAATAACATAATTTTTTAAATAACATATAACTTTTTTCAAAAAGTTTACTACTTTCACACTGTCAATCTTTAAACGTAACAGGTATTGCTTGCTGCTCTTTGAGCAAATAGTAATGCCTGCTTTTTTAAAGTTTGACTGCAGAATTACTGGAAACTATCATTAAAAATAAAATTCATCGCTATGGCATCCTCAAAATTAGAGTACATCTGGCTCGACGGTTATCAACCCATCCAAAGCCTGCGCAGCAAAACAAAAATTGAAAAAGATTTTTCCGGTAAACTGGAAGATTGCCCAATGTGGTGCTTCGACGGATCATCTACAGAACAGGCTCCGGGAGGTTCTTCCGACTGCTTGTTAAAGCCTCAGCGTAAAAATGGCTATCTGGTAATGTGTGAGGTACTGTCTCCCGATGGCTCGGCACATCCAAGCAACGGAAGAGCATTAATTGATGACGATGACAATGATTTCTGGTTCGGTTTTGAGCAGGAGTATTTCCTTTGGAATCCTGAAACAAACAAGCCGGTAGGTTTCCCGGAAGGTGGTTACCCACGCCCCCAGGGTCCTTACTACTGTTCAGTAGGTGCTAAAAATGCGTTCGGCCGTGCAATGGTGGAAGAACACCTGGATGCATGTCTGGATGCAGGATTGAACGTGGAAGGTATTAATGCTGAGGTGGCAACCGGTCAGTGGGAATTCCAGATTTTCGCAAAAGGTGCTAAAGAAGCAGGTGATCAAATTTGGGTTGCCCGTTATTTACTGGAAAGAATTGGTGAAAAATATGGTATTGCTATCAACTGGGAATGTAAACCATTGGGCGCACTTGACTGGAATGGTAGCGGTATGCACGCAAACTTCTCCAACACTACATTAAGAACATGTGGTAAGCGTGAAGTATTTGAAGAAATCTGCGAATCTTTCAGGCCATTCATTAAAGAACATATTGCTGTTTACGGACCGGATAACCACCTGCGTTTAACTGGTAAGCATGAAACCGCCGCTATTGATGAATTCAAATATGGCGTTTCTGACCGTGGTGCTTCTATCAGGATTCCAATCGGTGCTGTAGAAAGAGGCTGGAAAGGTTGGTTAGAAGACCGTAGACCAAACAGTGCTGCGGACCCATACAAAGTGGCTGCACGTATTATTAAAACAGTTAAAACTGCTGCCACAGCTGAAATTACTCTTAAGAGTGAAGAAGCTGCCGTAGCTTGATTGAATTAGAATTTTTGAGTTAAAGAGGAAGCAACGCTTCCTCTTTTTTTATCGCTGATAAATAATTGCTCCAGGGATAAATTGTTGTTTAGAAAGCCTGATTCGATATATGTATCTGGATATTAAGCTGGCTAATGGTGAGGAAAAGCGAATGATGGAACAAAAAAGCAGGATAGAAGCTTCTGATGAAAATGGATTGCTTTTAAACTTTTAAGGAAGCTGGCAGGCAGATGTATATAAAAAAATATCCCCCTGAGGAATCAGGGGGAATTTCTTTAACCCTTAAAACAACCAACATGAAT
>CAZDHQ010000057.1:0-11316 GCA_964505135.1 uncultured Ferruginibacter sp. | reverse complement strand
TTTAAAGGGTCAGCCAAAATAATATCCTTTTTTAGTTGCTTCTGCCTGTTTTTTAATTGAAATTTATCTACAACGGCATCAAAAGTATCGTCTTCATTGATTTCTATTTCTGGCTTGTTGTTTTTCTTGTTGTATTTAATCTTTTCAAGTATTTCAAATTTTAAACCAATAATGGGGTCGTCATCATAAATATCCATTAAGGTTCTAAAGCCAGCTTTGCCTGCTATCAAATTGTGAGTAAGGTTCAACTCCTTTGTTTCTTTTACATTATTGAAATCCCAGCCATAATTTTCTTGCAGGAACTTTTCAACCATACTAATATCTCCATCCGTAGAATGTAAAAACAACACAGTGCCTTGCTTTACTATACCACCAACCATATTAGGCGCTTTAGGGTCAGTGGAAGGTTCTTGTGTTATTCCGTCAGTTCTAAGTTTATTTGCTAAATCAATTACAAGTTGAGGATTTCTTCTATTTTGTTTTTTTGGAATTTCATTTACAGTATCGGCATCGTTTCCCTTGTATTCATCTAAATCTCCAATACCATCTTCATAAATTGATTGCATCGCATCACCAAAAAAACCAATAATATTTTTCCTTTCACTTTTCTTAAAATGAGTAAGAAAGGTATCTACAACAGCTTTGCTTGTATCTTGATACTCGTCAATAAAAATGAATTTGTATTTATCTTTTACTATACTACTTAGCTTGGGATATTTCTCGAACAAGTAATTGGCGACAATGAGTAATTCGTCATGAGAAATTATCCCTTCTCGCAATCTTACAAATTCTTTGTATTGTATTCCGTCCGGCAAAACGTCAAAATAGGTATCGGGAATAGGATGTGCGTCCTCAATTGACATTTTGCTAACTTCTTCATTATTCGCCAAAGAAATGATAGCTTCTTTAAGCTCCTTTTGAAAGTGTTTTATATTATCCCATAAAAAGTCGTGGATTGTAGATACGTTCAGGTTCTTGTGGTTTACTCTTTCTTCAATTTCCTTTACAGCCGCATTGGTGTATGTCATGCAGGCAACTTTTGCCGTTGGATGTTCGGCAATTACCTGGCGAATGACACTTACCAGTGAATAAGTTTTTCCGCTCCCGGCTCCACCACTCAAAAGGAAATTTCTTCCACTATCAATTGATTTAAAAATTTCCTGTACTTCGGGTTCCAAAACTAATCTTCCTTCAACCATAATAAACCATTTTTGATATATGCAGGAATATTCCAATTACTAAAATTCTCGTCACTATGATATAAAATATCCAATGCAAAATGAGTTTTCTTCTTGATACAGGAACCCGCCAACTCATAAGGGCTTTTGGTATCATCATCGAAATAGGAGGCGTTTTTTAATCCTTGAAAGGTTCCTTTACTGCCTTTTACAAATTCTCTATTTAGATGAATAAAAGCATCTTCAAAACTTCTTGCATGATAGGTATTCTCTTCTTGTTGATAGCAAATACAAATTGTAGAACTTCCTATTAAGATTGTTCTGTTCCCGACAGGAAGTGTTTTTAAATCATTCCAATCAACTTCTTTTAAAAAATGATTGATTGCAGAATTGCTTGTTTTTGTTCCCTCATTAACAGGGCATGCACCCCAAACATCTTGCCCTTTTTCATCTTGTTTTATAACTTTAATGGCATCAATATCCGTTAATATCAAAGATTTAATGCCTAAAAAGTCAATAAACTTTTCAAAGATTTGAGAATATGCTCCAACTTCAATTACTGATATATTTTGGGATAATAGCGGAAGAAAAGTATCGTCTTTACCTTCTGCCGTTAGGCGAGCAGCTTCTTCCAAATCAACTTTTCGCATAAAGGTTGGTATCAATATTCTTTCTGTATCACCTTCAATCAAAACGGCTTTATCAGCAAAGAAAATTTCAGCCCGGCTTATTGTTAAATATTGTTTTAGAAATTGATATTGGCTTGGGTCGGCATCGTACTGTTTTCTTAAATCGGAAAGGTTCTTTGCGACAACATTATTTTTGTTTTCCGATTTCAAGTATTTAATATCATCAAAATCACTATCTGCAACAATGTGGGACGAATGGGTTGTAATGATATATTGTAGCGGTCTTTTTATTCCGTCATCACGCTTAATGCCTTCGGCAAGCAATTTCTTTATATTCTTTATAAAGACATACTGCATTTGTGGATGAGTATGCGCTTCCGGTTCTTCAATAATTAGCAAATTAATGTCTGCTGGCCTTTTGTCTTTATCTCTTTTGAAATCCTGGACAAGAATTTCAATTTCAAAAATCATACTAATAAGGTTCATATAACCTAAACCATTGTAATGTTCGGGTAGCTTATGGTCGTCATGGGTATATACTACGGTTGTATTTCCTTCAAGTAGTTCCCGATGTTGCAGTGTTGAAATTATTTCTATATCAGTATCGTTTAGTTTTATTCCTCCGAAATCCTGTACTTTTTTAATTACATCACTGAACAGGTCTTTGTATATTTCGCTTAATGTACTATCAGTTTCGGAAAGCTGGTCTTTAAAATTTTCAGTAGCTTGATTTTTTTCGCTGTTATTCTCCTGCTTTTTATAAAGACTGGATGTTTGTTTTGATAAGGTATTTTCCTTCTCCTTATTGGTTACATCTCGTCTTGCACTAATGTATTTGAAACCAATTATATCTTTAATAGCAATACCTTCACTTTCGAGGTCTATAAAGTTAGTATCATTGACTTTGTTTGTAACGATGTCATACTCAAAAGACATCTTATGAGTATGAAAGTAGTTGTCCAATCCTTGCTTTAAAAAATCTTTTATCTCGCTGGGTCTATTTTTCTTTTTTGCATCAACCTTCACCTTTTCATTCGCTTCAAAAGCTGCATATTCGGTTTTGATTTTTAAAAAATCAGTGTAGCTTGTTGTATATTCAAATCCCAATACAATTTTGTTATTGTTGGGGTCTAAATCCATCAAAACCCTGCTAACATTTGACAAATCATCTTTCTCATTGTATTCAATGAATATTTTTAACTTGATGCCTTTAGGTGAAAATTCTTCGGGAATATCCCCTGATTTTATAAGAGCTTCTAATTCGTTCTTGAAATCAATATTAAAATCATCATAAGAGAATTTACTTTTCTCGTTCAGAAACTTGTCAAGAACAGAAAGGATAGAAGTTTTTCCAGTGTTGTTTTTCCCGATAACTAAGGAGAGGTCTTCCTCCAAATCCATTGAAAAATTCTTTAGCAGGCGAAAATTTTCAACTTCAATTTTAATAATCTTCATAATGGAATATGTTTATTGTTAGAGTGCGGCCTTCGGCTTACAGCCGACGCTTGCATTTGCGCAATGCTCAATTTTAAATAATATTGATTTATAAGTAAATAGTGCTACACATTTTGTATTGTCACATTCGTGTACACACGACTATAAATTTTTGTATGCAGACAATTAGATGAAATGTAAAAATCATTACCCGGGTTCATCACAATCGTTTAAGGTTAAGAGTTGTTTTTTAAGTCAAGCAAGCTAAGCATAGCATTCCAAATAAACAAGGGTGTTTTAACGGTATTTTTAAAAGCTAATAACGGTTACACAGTTCTCTACCCTGGTTAGTACATCACCCATCATTTCTTCTCCTCCATTTTTCCATATACCAAACCCCGCTCTCCTTCGTTATTTCTCCGGCACCGGTGCGTTATATATGCGTTGGCCAACGCATATATAACGCAGGGATAGCAAAGCAAACCATCATCCAATACGGCAGTGCTGCCTGGCAGGCAGGCCGCCTGCACCTTAAAACAGGCTATATGGCTATTCAATCAGTCAACTTTATTAAAGGCCGCATTAACAACATCGTGTTTTTTGAAAGGGCCGGCACTTTTATGGCAAGGTCGCTGCCTGCAAAAGTAAACATGCACCCGGCCAGCAAGGTATGCAGTGGCAACTTTGGTAAGGCTTCGGCCTGCGGCAAAACGCTGCGGACATTACTGGCGCCTGTGCTGCCCTTTGCTAAAGACCGCCGCATGCAGGTGCGCTTTTCGGGGGCCATTGCCAGGTGGCTGGGTGCAGGTAATGTGCAGGCCATTACTCCCACCAATACTATTCCCTGCATCACTGGTTTTGATTTTAATACTGCTACCAGCGTCGCAAGCAGGTGGCCGTTAGCACTTACGGTATCTCAACCAGCCAATGGCCTGGTGCAGGTACAGGTGCC
Source organism: uncultured Ferruginibacter sp. (assembly GCA_964505135.1). Classification (GTDB taxonomy): domain Bacteria; phylum Bacteroidota; class Bacteroidia; order Chitinophagales; family Chitinophagaceae; genus Ferruginibacter. The sequence goes on along the minus strand of CAZDHQ010000057.1, from coordinate 7,123 downwards.
TGCCTTTGTGCCTGCGCAGCTAATGAGTGCGCCTGCTTACTGTGTAGCCATAGAAGTGCTGTTTACCGCAGCAGGCTGCCTGCTGGACAATGCTGCTGCTACCGGCAGCCATACGGTAAAACTTACCATTCCTTATAACAATGTGCCCCTGCCTGCGCAGGTAATTGACCTGCCCGTGGGTACGCCTGCCGGTGCATTGGTAATTACGGTAGTGGCTTTGCGTTACCGGCTATCCAATGGCACTTATGCTGATCAACCGGCTTTTTTACCGGCTTCGGTGATTGGGGCAGCCTATTGCTAACAAAGCTTGGTATAGAAAAAGCTGTTTCTATAACCACCGGTTAAGAAACAGCCTCGTCAATTTTTATCCAACCCTTATACAGGCTTGGAAGGCGGGTTATTATTATCGTTGGTATTGGCAGGGGCAGGTGTATAATATTCCTTGTCTTTAATCTTGCCAAGGTTTACCAGCAGCAGGTAAACAGCAGCCACCAGGCTGATGTACACACCCAGGCCGGTTACATCAAACACACCGGGTGCCATGCTTTGCATTTGCCTGCTCATGTTTCGCATGGCTTCGCCGTAGGCGCCCATATCATCACCTAATTGCGGTGCATCGGGTTTCATTTTAAAATAGAGCATCACCAGTCCTGCTATCAATAACACGGCAGGCACCAGGTGGGCAGGCTTATAATACTTGGCAAATTTTTGGTTGCCGGTAATGTTTTGGTACAGGATAATTGCACCGCTAATGGGGATGATGATGATGAGTACCATCAGCAGGCGATCGAACCCACTTACAAACATGGAGAGCATGCCCGGCGATACGCCATTACTGGTGATGGAAAAGCCTGACATGGAAACAGTGCCTACGGCAGTAAACCAGGGAAAGAAATAAGCCAGTACCAGCAATGCGGCTGCTATGTTTACCCCGGTGAATTTTACATTTTTCATAAACTGATGTTTTTATAGATGGTTGATGGTTGAATGGTTACATGGTTATATGGTTGTATTGTTGAATGGTTATATGGTTGTGTTGTTGCATGGTTGATGGATGCTTTTTTAAAAGGCCGGAGGTCCTGCGCAAGCTGGTTTTGGCAGGACGACCAGCACGGTATACAGGGTACATCACCACCAGTTTACAAATGCCTTATTTATAGAACCCGCCGCCCGTTAGATGCTGATGATGATGTGAACTTAGCAGCTTTTGCAGCGGGTAGCAAGCGGCATTTATTTTTTGAGAAGGGTTATTTATTATTTGCAGCGGTTGATTCAATTTTTGCCTGATTGGTTTATCTTTCGTTCACAAACCAATCAATCACTAACCTGCGCCCGTGAATAAATGGATCATCATACTCATTTACTGCTTCAGCTGCCTGGCATGCAGGGCACAGCAGCATGATATTGATTCTCTCAAAGCTATTTTATCTACGCACACTACAGCAGACAGCATACAACTGGAAGCGCTGAATAAGATTGCATTTTTATATTACCAGCTCAACCCGGATAGCGGGCTGGCTTATGCTAATCGGCAAATCGGTCTTTCTGAACAACTGCAGCACAGGCGCTACCTGGGCAAGGCTTACTTTAACCAGGGCATTAATTACTGGGCCAAGGGACAGTATAACAAAACACTGGAGAGCTATAAAACATCCCGGGCCATACTGGAGAAATATGGTACGCCTAAGAATGTGGCCAACCTGAACAACAGCATGGCCGTTACTTATCAAACACTGGCAGATTATCCCAGTGCATTGAAATTGTACCTGGATAACCTGAAACTCTTTGAGCAATCGAAAGACAGTTTTATGATTGCACTTACCTGCAGTAATATCGGCATTGTGTACAAGTACCTGAAGCAATATGATAAGAGCATCAGCTTTTACCAGCGGGCAGTGGACCTTAACAGCCATGGAGGCAATACAAAAGAATTGGCAGATAACTATGGCAATATGGGCAATGTGTATGAAGCAAGAAAGATGGCAGACTCTGCTGTTGCCAATTACCAGCGGCAGTATAGTTTGAGTAAGCAGGTGGATTACATCAAGGGCATGGCTGCAGGAAATGCGGGTATGGGTACCAGTTATATCAGCTCTGGCAAATATGCCGCTGCTATACAACCGCTGCAGGATGCATTAAGCGTATATGAAAAACTGGGTGATCAAAACAACCAGGCCACGGTATTAAAATCTATGGGTGATGCAGCATTGGCCGGTGGCGATCAAACAAAAGCAGCAGCTTATTACCATCAGTCGTTTGATATATTTAAAGCCATTGAAAATATTTACGGGCAGGCGGAGAACCTGCAGCAACTGGCGCTAATCTACCAACAGCAGGCTGATTATAAAAAAGCCTATGAAGCACAGCAGCAGTTTGCCGCACTGAAGGACAGCATTTTTAATGATGAGAAAAAAGAAGCCGTAACGCAGATGGAAATGCGCTACCTGTTTGAGAAAAAAGAAGACTCCCTGCAGGATGCACATGAGAAAAGAGAACTGCTGGCCAAGGCGGAAGTAAACAGGCAGTCCACCATTAAGAATGCGATTGGCTGGGGAAGCGTGGCGTTGTTTGCTGCTGCGGTGGCGGGCTTTGTGCTGTACAAGAAAAGAAACGACGCCAGGCAACGGCAGCAGGAAGCGGAATTTAAAACTGAAGTAATCAATACAGAGATGAAAGCACTGAGGGCGCAGATGAATCCGCATTTTATTTTTAACTCCCTTAATTCAATTGGTGATTACATCACTAAAAACAATGTGCCGGAGGCTGACCGCTACCTGGGTAAGTTTGCAAGGCTGATGCGGATGATACTGGAAAACTCAGAACAAAAGCAGGTGCCGCTGAGCGAGGACTTGAAAGCACTGGAACTCTACATGCAACTGGAACGCCTGCGCATGAACAACCAGTTTGATTATACCATACAGGTAGACGATGCTATTAATGCGGAGGAAACCATGGTGCCGCCGCTGCTACTGCAGCCCTTTGTAGAGAACAGCATCTGGCATGGACTGGCACATAAGCAGGGCAATGGTAAATTGCTGATTCATATACAAAGCCAACATGAAGACATGATTAAATGCAGCGTGGAAGATGACGGTATTGGTCGTGCCCAAAGTGCACTGGTAAAAACAGCAGGACCCAATGAAAGCACTTCACTGGGCATGAAGATAACGCAAGCAAGGATCGATATATTGAACCGAATTGAAAACAGCAAGGCAGCGGTAAACATCATTGACCTGCAACAGGGCCTGAGAGTGGAACTGCTGCTGCCTTTAATAAAAGCTTTTTAAAAAATGATCAATGCATTAATAATAGATGATGAACAACACTGCACCGATAGGCTGCTGCATTTGCTGCAGCAATACCATGCTGATACGGTGAACATAGCTGCTACTGCCAGCAGCGTACAGGAAGGATTGGCTGCTATACAAACACACCAGCCGCAACTACTGTTTTTAGATGTGCAGTTGACGGACGGTACCGGCTTTGATTTACTCAAGCAATGCCCTGATATTAATTTCAATATCATCTTTACTACAGCGTATGATAAGTTTGCAATTGAAGCCATTCGCTTTAGTGCCATTGGTTACCTGCTAAAGCCCGTGGAAGAAGATGAACTGGCTGAAGCATTGGCTAAAATAAAACACACCAGCGTGGAGCATACAAGGCAAATGGCCAGCGTGATTGAAACCAATATCAATAACCCTGCAAAGAAAAAGCGGCTCACCGTTCCCGTTGGTAACGAGTTGCTCTTTATCAATATTGAAGACATTGTCCGCTGCCACAGCGATATCAACTATACCAGCATCTATAAAAATGATAACCAAAAAATAGTAGTAGCAAAAACATTAAAAGAATTTGAAGAGCTGCTGGCAGGATATGATTTCTTCCGCATCCACAACTCTGACCTGGTGAATCTCTCCTATCTTAAAAGCTATAACAAAGGCAAGGGCGGCTCTGTAGTGCTCACGGATGGTACCGTGCTGGAAGTGTCTACAAGGAGAAAGGAGGAGTTTTTGAGGAGGGTGAGTGAGCTATGAGGAAGAAAGATTTATCTTGAGGCAGCATTATAAATTAATAACCCTTCTACCTGTTTAACATGAAATACATTACAGCATTTCTTCCTTTAGTTTCCCTGCTCCTAATTTGTTCCTGCGACCCGGGCATTGCTTTGGTAATAAGCAATAATACCAAAGCAGACAAACACATACAGGTAATTTACCCGGCTCATTCAGGAAACCTGCTTCCTGTGTATTTTTCCATTTAAAAATTTCCCTATCAATGTGTTTCTAACGAGGAAATGATAAGTAACAAAACAAATTAACACGGTAATGGAAACGCATACAATGAATTTAACAAACAGGTTAGCCTCCCATTTAGAAAGAAGCCCCGGTAAGAATGCGATAATGGGAAGGTGAATAATATAAACCCAGTAAGAAGCTTCCATAAAGTAAGTAAACCGTGGTGAAAATTTGCTGAAATATTTTAAAAAAAGTGCAAAAAAGCCAAATACATATAGCGTACACAAAAGGGCTGAGATGGCTTCTCTCATAAGCAGGGCTGCATTTGTTTCGGGCCATGGAATGAAAATTAAAACAAAGAATAAAACAGTGGCTGCAGCAATTTGCGTGATCGGCTGTTTTGAAAGTGCATTAAGTGTATCCGTTTTAAATATTACCCAACCCATTTGAAAAAAGAGGAAGTAGGTTAAAAATATGGGAGGATTAATTTTCCATGAATTATTGGTGACAAGATAAGGTGCACCTATCCAGAAAAAACAAAGAAAAACCAAAAAGCCTGCGCAAATAATTCTGAGCCAGAAACGGCGGAGCATAAATGCAAATGCGCTATTTTTTTGAAAAATCATCGCTATAAGCCAACCGGCAAAAGAATAAAAGACCAGGAAATAAAGAAACCAAAGATGCAATACATTGAATGGCAAAAATGCGCCTGCGGTAACTGCTTTCCAGGCAGTGCTAAGCGGCGCAGGATCGCCCCCAATGGCAGCTTTAGAAAAATCAAATGAAAAATAAGCCAGCGGATACACTACCAATACACCTGCAATAAAGGGCAGTAAAATGCGCTTTGCCCTGTTTAAAAGCATGGCGCCGGGTCCTTTTTTATAAAATAATAATGCGGCAAAATACCCGGCTGTAACAAAAAAAACAGGCATTCTAAAATGATGAATAATGGCAACAATAATGTCAAATACCAAGCTGGTTACTGCATTCTTGATAGGCCAAAACTCCTGGTAATTTCCTGTGCCATAAGTGATGCCGGCATGTAATAGTATGCCCAATAACATCATGGTTGCTCTTAAGGTGTCTAAAGCATAAATTCGTTCCTGTTTGTTGTTGGTTTGATTATTCATATCATTCAAATTTTTTTTCGTGTAACGGGCTTTTTTAAAAAGAGTTACAAACCTTATTGGAGTAGCAGCCAAAAACTGTCACCTCATTTAACACAGGTATAAAACTCCTGTATACAGTTTTCAGCAGTTGATAGAAGGAAAGCAGCCGTATATAATTTTGCAAGGTTTTTATTTTTTAAAACCAAAAAATCAATCTTACCCGTTGATATTGTCATTAATGCTTTGCAGTAATTACACTAATATTAGATGGCACATTGAACTAACCAGGATTTTAATAGACCGGGTGCGTAGGTTTCGATATTGCCGGGCATTACATTATCACCCCGGCGTATTAAAGGAAAGAGAAGTAAAAAGGTGTTTTATAAATTGATTGTAACCTACACATTGAGTTCATTCTTTACTATAGCCAAAATTTTCTGCTCGGCACCACGATAACTTTATCTAATGTGAATAGCCCAGGTCTCTGATTTCAATAACTACAGCCCTGACACAATTATCTTTTCGTTGCAATCAAAAAGAACAATGCACACGGAGTCTTTGTACTTCTTTCAAAGACGTTCTAATTTTCAGTGTTAACTGTTAGATTATTTACAGAAATTGCAGTGAAAAGGCGCTTAAAAAATAACCCTTACGGCTATGCTCACCTTCAATAAAAAATTCCTCCTCCTCACCCTCCTGCTCTTTATCACTGAAGTGCTGATTGCATTGTATGTAAGAGATCGCTTGGTGCGGCCTTATGGAGGTGATTATTTGGTGGTGATATTGATCTATTGTTTTGTGCGTACGTTTTTAAAAGCACCGGTTTTGCCTGTAGCTATTGGTGTGCTATTATTTTCTTATTTGATAGAAACACTGCAATACTTTCGATTGGTGGACAGGCTTGGACTGGAGCACAACGTTATTGCCAAAACAGTGATTGGCTATGGCTTTTCATGGATTGATATGCTGGCGTATACGCTGGGGATTATTACTATCCTACTAATATCCCGATTTCAAAAACAAACAACAGTATAAAGCAACATCCTGTATCATTACTACTCACTGCAATTGGATCGTTACTTTTTTTCTGCCCTCAAATCCCATACTTTGCTTTGCATATTTTTAATTGGCAATTCCTTATCAGCCAATCGTTGCAAATTATTGGAAGGTTTGTCCAGGTAAAAATAGGCTGTTGAGGAAACATCATCGCTGCGGTAAAAACTGGCACTAAAAACGCCGGTTGAGAATTCCTTATCAAATATATTTTTAGCGCCATTTTCCAGGAGCCCGATTTGTACAGGTGCTGTTCCCTTTAAGTTAAAAATATCCGGTGATGCCCCGGATTTAAAAACCCAGGTAGGAATAACTTTCTTCTTCTCCAACACCATTTGCCGTATTCGTTCTACGGAACTATTACCTATCTGCTGGATGGTAACTTTACAGTCCTGGTGGAAGTAAACCGGGTCTGGTATATGAAACCGGAAAAAAGTATACAGATCATTTTTATAATCTGACACCAGTGAACCCTGGTGGCGATTACAGAATTCTTCCTGCCCCCAGCCGCTTCCTATATAATCTTCCGTTCCCGTACCTGCTAAAGTTGGATACTGCTTATCCCCATCCAGGTAAATTTTTACCTCCCCTTCTCCAAACCAGGTACCCCTGTATGCAGTGTCGCCTATCACCCCGATATTCGTTCCAAGGTACCTGCCTGTACCTTTTACTGTGGGCAATACAACATAATCCTTACCCAATTCAGTAGCCATGTCCCGGTTC
>CAZDHQ010000056.1:7496-11353 GCA_964505135.1 uncultured Ferruginibacter sp. | reverse complement strand
TAAATTCGGAATATTTGGGGATGGTAAAGAGGTGGCGCAGGTGGCAGTTGCTAAGTTTTTTAAACCTGGAGATATAAGAGCCGGTTACTACAGGGATCAAACCCTGATGCTTGCTACTGGCATTTGTAATACGGAACATTATTTTTCTCAATTATTTGCTGACCCGGATATCAATAATGATCCACACAGTGCAGGTCGGCAGATGAATGCCCACTTTGCAACAAGAAATACAGATGAGAATGGTGAGTGGCTTCCGCTTGTAAAGATAAAAAGCAGCAGCAGCGATATGGCGCCAACTGCCAGTCAAATGCCCCGTTCACTAGGCTTGGCATTGGCTTCAAAATTATTTAGAGAAGAGCCCACTTACAGGAAACACACTCATTTAAGCGATAACGGAAATGAAATTTGCTTTTGCACCATCGGCGATGCATCCACCAGCGAAGGGCATTTTTGGGAAGTAGTAAATGCAGCCGGCGTCTTGCAGGTGCCATTAGCAATTTTTATTTGGGATGATGGCTATGGTATTTCTGTTCCTACCAAATATCAAACTACCAAGGGTTCTATTTCCGAAGCATTAAAAGGAATGCAAAAAACAGAAGGAACCAATGGACTGGACATATACCGATTACAGGGATGGGATTATGCAGGCATGTGTGAAGTGCTTGAACCCGCTATTCAAAAAATAAGAGACACGCATACGCCTGCCATTTTTCATATTGAAGAAATAACACAACCACAGGGGCATTCCACTTCGGGTAGCCATGAGCGTTATAAAACGCCAGAACGGCTGGCCTGGGAAAGAGAGTGGGACTGCCTTAGAAAGATGAAAGAATGGTTGCTGGAAAATTCGCTTGCAGATGAGGCAGAGTTAATAGAAATAGAACGATACGTAAAACAGTATGTGAAGGAATGCAAACAGCGGGCATGGCAAAAATTCATTGAGCCACTGAAAAAGCAGTTAGATGAAGCGTTAGTATTCTTAACGGATTTGCAGCAAAACGTAGATGCAAAAACTGCAGAAGCATTAAAACAGGAAGCCATCATCCCACTCACATCTAATAAAGAACCACTGCGCCGGGATGTGATGAGAGCCCTGGCAAGTGCTGTTTTTATTGCCGGTCACCTGCCTGCGGCAAATGCATTGAAGCAACATTATGATGACCTGAAAGCGCAAAATAAAAAATTATTCAATACTTATTTATACAATGAAGGGCCTGCTTCACCGCTAAATGTAACAGAACAGAAGCCGCAGTATGATGAAGATGCCAAAATGTACAATGGCTATGAAATCATCAATAAATATTTTGACCAGTTGTTTGCCAATAATGATAAAGTAGTTGCTTTTGGTGAAGACCTTGGTTTTATTGGTGATGTTAATCAAGGCTTCGCAGGTCTGCAGGCTAAATATGGCACCAACAGAATTTTTGATACAGGTATAAGAGAACTCTCCATAGTTGGCCAGGGTATTGGTCTTTCGTTCAGGGGATTACGGCCAATTGCTGAAATACAGTATTTGGATTATGTATTGTATGGTTTGCAAACATTGAGTGATGATGCCGCTTCTGTACACTTTCGTACGGTAGGTATGCAGAGTTATCCCATGATCATAAGAACCAGGGGCCACAGGCTGGAAGGTATCTGGCACAGCGGTTCGCCTATGGGAATGTTGCTGCACTCATTACGTGGCTTTCATCTTTGTGTTCCAAGAAACATGGTGCAGGCGGCTGGCATGTACAATACTTTATTAAAAGGCAATGATCCAGGTTTGGTCGTTGAGTGCCTCAATGGTTATCGTTTAAAAGAAAAATTGCCTTCAAATTTAGATGCCATTACTGTTCCGTTGGGTGTGCCTGAAGTTTTAAAAGAAGGCAATGATATCAGCATAGTGAGCTACGGCTCTACTTTACGCATTATAATGGAAGCTGTTGAATTTTTGGAAAAGCAAAACATTAGCTGCGAAGTAATAGATGTACAAACACTGTTGCCATTTGATATTCATCACCGCATTTTGGATTCATTGAAAAAAACAAACCGTATTGTTTTTGTAGATGAAGATGTGCCGGGTGGCGCTGCGGCCTATATGTTCAATAAAGTGATGGAAGAACAAAATGGCTATCGCTATTTAGACGTGGCACCAAGAACCATTACTGCACAGGCCCATCGTCCTTCTTACGGAAGCGATGGTGATTATTTTAGCAAACCCAACCGTGAAGATATTATACAGGTGGTAAAAGAAATGATGGCTGAATAATCTACTTTAGCGCCTCAAAATTTACTTGTGTTTGCTTACCAGGAAACCAAGTATTGTAACAATTAGCGGAGATTCTGCTTTTACTCAAACTATTTTCAATCACAACTTTCATAGAAATGAAAACCCTTCAGTTATACCAGGTAGATGCATTTACCAATAAATTATTTGGCGGCAATCCGGCGGCAGTGGTGCCTTTGGATGAATGGCTGGATGCTACATTAATGCAGCAGTTGGCTTTGGAAAATAACTTAAGTGAGACAGTCTTCTTCGTTCCGTCACAGGAAGAGGGTGCAGACTATGATATCCGCTGGTTTACGCCCGAAGTAGAAATCAATCTATGCGGCCATGCTACTTTGGCAAGCGCTTATGTGCTTTACAATCTATTAAGTTTTGATAAACCTGAATTGACTTTCCGTTCAAAAAGTGGGTTACTCACCGTAACAAAAAGCGATGATCTTTTCACCATGGACTTCCCATCATGGAAACCCAAACTGCAGAATGAATATCACGAATCTCTGCAACAGGTATTGGGCGGCGCTGCAATAAAAGCTGTATACCAATACCGTGATTTATTGGTAGAATTGGAAGATGAAGCAGCAGTAAAAAATTGTGAGCCCGATTTCACTTTGATGAAAAAATATTTTGACAAAATGATCATCACCGCAAAAGGAGATACCGTTGATTTTGTTTCCCGTTTTTTTGCTCCCGCTGCAGGTGTGAATGAAGACCCGGTAACGGGCTCTGCTCATTCACAATTGATTCCTTTCTGGAGTGACAAACTGGGTAAGCACAAAATGCATGCATTGCAGCTATCACAGCGTGGTGGTGAATTATGGGTGGAGCAGGTAAATGATGCAAGAGTTAAAATGAGCGGTCAGTGCGTTTTTTACATGAAGGGTGAGTTTACCTGTAAGGTCTAGCGTTTTGCCAATGCTTTGATATCTTTCACCTCAATAATATGCTTCTCATATCCACTTGATGCAACATTGATCATTGCCAGGCCAAGTTCTTTTAACGAGCAAATAGCATTTGGAGCAAGTAATTGCACCAGCGGCATCATCCAGCCAAAGTAATGATACAGCTTCAAGGTGTTGTGTAAGCCTTTGGTGGGTTTGATGATAGAAGGTCTGAAATTATATACTGCTTTAAAAGGGCGTTTCATCAAATCATTTTCTGTTTTACCTTTCACTCTTGCCCACATCAACTTTCCTTTTTCAGTACTGTCGGTGCCTGCACCAGACACATAGCAAAAACTCATAGCTGGATTTTGAAAGGAAAGTACATCTGCCACATGCATGGTGAGTGTATAGGTAAGTTTAGTATACTCAGGTTCTTTCATACAAATAGATGATACCCCCAAACAAAAGAAACAGGCATTATATCCAACCAATTCATTGCGTATGGCTGATAAGTCAAAAAAATTGGCATGTATAATTTCTTTTAGTTTTGGATGGCTAACGCCACATGTTTTCCTGTTGATCACCAGTACTTCTTCCACACCCGGATGTTGAAGACATTCATGCAATACCCCTTCACCTACCATACCGGTAGCACCTGTTATAATGGCCTTGATTTTGTTGCTCAATGGTAAAGTTTTATCAAAGGT
>CAZDHQ010000056.1:0-7486 GCA_964505135.1 uncultured Ferruginibacter sp. | reverse complement strand
TATAAACAGGATTCAATACTATTTGTTGGAACAAATCAATTGATTGCTATTGTCAACTAAAAGATATCAATGTAATTTCATCATCATAAAAATATTTTTATGCCTTCTCCAAAAATAGCAGCACTATTAGCTGATAAAGCGGAATATTTGCTTAACCATGTATCTACTACCATTAGTAAAGACCAGCTTCATTTACCAGGGCCTGATTTTGTAGACAGGATCTGGATCAACAGTGACCGCAATGCTACCGTACTGCGTAACCTGCAACTGATGTATAATACAGGAAGGCTGGCCCATACAGGATATCTTTCTATCCTTCCTGTTGATCAGGGCATAGAACACAGTGCCGGCGCATCTTTTGCAAAAAATCCCATTTACTTTGATCCTGAAAATATTATTCGCCTGGCAATGGAAGGCGGCTGCAATGCAGTAGCCACTACTTATGGAGGACTCGGTTTGCTCTCAAGAAAATATGCTCATAAAATTCCATTCATTGTAAAGATCAACCACAATGAAATGCTTACCTATCCAAATAAGTTTGACCAGGTAATGTTTGCTTCTATTAAGTCTTGCTGGAATCTCGGCGCTGCTGCAGTTGGTGCTACTATTTATTTTGGTAGCGAAGAATCAACAAGACAAATACAGGAAGTGAGCAAAGCTTTTGAAATGGCCCATGAATTGGGGATGGCTACCATACTCTGGTGTTACCTGCGCAATCCTGCTTTTAAAAAGGACGATAAAGATTATCATCTATCAGCAGATCTCACCGGGCAAGCCAATCATTTGGGAGTAACTATTGAAGCAGATATCATCAAACAAAAATTACCCGAGAATAACGGAGGCTACAAAGTGCTCAATACAAAAGAATCACCGTATGGAAAAAATGATGAACGCATTTATACACAGCTTACAACCGATCATCCTATAGATCTCTGCCGCTACCAGGTAGCCAATTGTTATATGGGCAGGGCTGGTTTGATTAACAGCGGAGGTGCTTCACTTGGCGATAGCGATTTAAAGGAAGCCGTAACAACAGCCGTGGTTAATAAAAGAGCTGGCGGTATGGGCTTAATATCCGGCCGTAAAGCATTTCAGCGGCCAATGAAAGAAGGTGTTGCCATTTTAAATGCGATACAGGATGTGTATTTAGATAATGAGATCACTATCGCCTAATGAAATTATCATAAGAGGGTTGTTACCTGCACAATTGTTTGATTAGGCTTGCATGCTGAGGAAATTCCTGGATCAAAGCTTCTTCCTTTGCCATTTCAAAATCTTCAAAATCAAAACCAGGTGCCACAGTGCAGCCAACAAAACAATACATACTTTCTTTAGCAGGTCTGCTGGCAAACCAGCAATTGGCAGGTACTACATATTGAAACACTTGTCCATTAGCTATATCTCCCCCAAGCGATATGATTTGCATCTCACCGTTTGGTAGTAGTATAAAAACTTCTAATGCATCACCAGCATAAAAATGCCAGCATTCATCGCTTTTAATTTTATGAAAGGCAGAATAGTTACCCTGCTCCAATAAAAAATAAATAGCTGTAGAAAAACTCCTGTTACCGGTAAATCTTTGTGGTAGTGCGTTTCCAGCTATTGTTTCGGTGCTGCGATAGGTTTCTTTATACCATCCGCCTTCAGGATGTGGCTGTAGTTGATATTGTGCTATCAATTGCGCTGCTGTGTACATATTTTTTGATTGCTGTAAACAAATATAAATGGCTAAATCTTTCTGTTTGAGTTGTATTTTTGAATACCGATTCTGGAGTCTGTAAAATTTCATGAATGAATAACGACCTTGGAAAATACCTTATGGCTGGTGGTGTATTGCTTTTGCTTGCTGGCGCCCTGGTTTATTTCTTTCACGATAAGCTGCACTGGATTGGTCGTTTGCCAGGAGACATCAGGATTGAAAAAGAAAATTTCCGATTTTATTTTCCGGTTGTTACTATGATATTGATTAGTGTATTGGTAACTGGTATTATTAACCTAATCAGACGTTTTTTTCACTGATGAATTTTGTAAAAACAATTGTAATTGATGAAGCAGACCCTGTGGTACATGTATCCAGGGTGCATGGTGGAGACATCAATACAGCCTGGTGTCTTTATACAAAAGAGCACAAGTATTTTGTGAAGGTAAATGCTGGTGCTGCCTATCCTGGTATGTTTAAAAAGGAAGCAGATGGATTAACAATGCTCGGGAAAGTAAGTGGTATTAAAGTGCCCCAGGTAATTCAGTATGGTGAGAAAGATGGCAGGCAATACCTGGTGCTGGAGTGGTTAGAAAGAGAAGCACCGGTAAGAAATTTTTGGGATCAGTTCGGTAAGGCTTTGGCCCAGTTGCATTTGCAGTCCCAGCCTTTTTTTGGATGGCATGAAGACAATTACATCGGAAGCCTTGAACAAAAAAACACACAACATAAGCAATGGCATTCCTTCTGTTATGAATGCAGGTTTTTGCCACTGGTAGAGAAATTATACAACAGCGGCAAGTTTACTAAACAGGAAGTGAAGGCTGTAGAAAATATATGTGCCGTATCGCATAATTTATTTCCTGAAGAACCTGCTTCATTGCTCCACGGTGATTTATGGAGCGGCAATTTTATGGCTGCAAACAATGGCCTGCCCGCTATTTATGATCCTGCGGTTTACTATGGTCATAGGGAAATGGATATTGGGATGACAAAATTATTCGGCGGTTTTCACCTCGATTTTTATCGGGCATACAATGAGGTTTATCCGCTTGAAAAGGGATGGGAACAACGTCTGCCACAAACACAATTGTACCCATTGCTGGTGCATGCGGTTTTATTTGGGGGGCATTACGTAAGCAATGCTGCTGAAATATTAAAGCGGTTTTAATTCTGCTTTAAACTGATGGTGCCTCTAAAACTAATGGGTGAATGATTGGTGAATAATACGTCTACAGAAGCGCTTCCATTAACATAAAAATTCATAGTGATGCTTTGCACTTCTTTATAGTCATTGGGTTTTAATATCAATCTCCACTCACCTTCTTTTTTTTCCTGTTTATCTAAATTGAAATCAGTGGTAGTAAAATCCAATGGACCTTTGCCACTTAACACATCGGTGCCGCTGTATGCACGGCCAAAATAGGGAAGTTGAACCAGTATTTTTTCACCATTCGCATTCATCGTATATAAGCCATTCGCTGCTCTTGATCTGCCTGATTGGGGCATGATATAGTCTGCAGTAAATACCCATTTATTTTCTGTTATGGCCTGGTGCAATGCATATGTAGTAAGGGGTGTAGCGGTAGATGATTTTGAAGAACTGCAACCTGCCCCTATTATTGTAATAGCAATAAAGCATAGTACACTCCAAATTATCTTTTTCATAATTCCGAATTTTTATACAAAATTAGTTTACACATTAGCTATGATACGTTGCAGTAATGCTAAAACTCTGCCGGGAGATCAACTGAGCGCCTCAATGTATTGAAGGATGTATTTTTCCTTTTGCTTCCTGCGGTATTGCATCACAAAGCGGGGATGGGGCAGGGGAATGATGTTATCAAACCATTGGTGTTTTTCGTTTAACAAAGAAAGGAAGCGATAATTTTTGTCTTCTCCAATGCAAAGGCATCGGTCTCTTAAAATATTGAAGGATGCTTGTCGGGCAATGCTGGTTTCTATAAAAGGTGTTACTGCCTGCATCAATAATTTTTCATCGTAATAATTGATGTTTTTACCAGCCTTGGTATAACCCAGCGGACTCAGTGCGCCAAGAAACCAACTGCTATAAAATTTTTCTGCACCACCATAAGCTTCAATTGCCTCATAAATAAATTCTGCTGATAATTCCGAAGCCATTTTAAAAGGATGATCAATGCCGCAGTTTTCTTTTAGTTGTTTGGGTGCAGTAAAATTGATGCCTGTAATACCTGCACCAAAGCGGCCGGGGTTAATGCCCAACAACAATCGCCTTTTGTTATTATCAGTAAAAAATTTATTGTAAAATAATCGGGCTACTTTTTTAACTGCTGCATCACCATAAGGATATAAAATACCAATGCTATCTGGCAATTCCGGTGCCTGTAAGTTTAAATAAAATGGAACAATCTTCTTATTAATGGTAACAGCCATTGTTTTAGTGAACTGCTTTTTCAATATTCCTGTCGGGAATAATCCACATGAATGAAACAATAACAAAAATGATGCATGATATTACAGGATGCACAAATGCAAGCGGAATAGCGGAAGTATATAAAATTAAAGAGCGTATTCCCTTTTTTGTTTGAAGCTGAAGTACTTTGTGCAGCGATTCATTGTTTACTTCCCGTTTAGTGATAATGTTTAAAAGTATTGAATATGCTACACCACAGAGATCAACGATGACGGCGTAAATAATTACAGTGGATCTTTCAAAATTGCTTTCTCCCATCCATGCGGTTGCAAACGGAATGAGCGACAACCAAAACAGCAAGTGCAGGTTTGCCCATAGTATATTACTGTTTACCGTCTTGATGGTATGAATTAAATGATGGTGATTGCCCCAGTAAATACCCAGAAAAATAAAACTCAACACATAACTAAGAAAAATTGGAACAAGATGTTTTACTTCTTCCCAATGAGTAGAGTGTGGTATTTTTAATTCAAGCACCATGATGGTGATGATAATGGCAATAACGCCATCGCTGAAGGCTTCCAGTCTTGTCTTGGTCATGGAGTTATTTGGTTTAGGTTGTATTATTCTTTCACCACCGGCAAATCGACATGTGTTGGATATGTAGTGCTGAAATAGATTTTATGTTCTGCTTTAATAAAATCCTCATCCTTCGCTTCAAAAATATTGGGTACATATTTCTGGGGATTGCGGTCAATAACCGGAAACCAGGTACTCTGTACCTGTATCATAATGCGGTGACCCTTTTTAAATGTATGGTTGATGTCATGCAAATCAATCACAAATTCCTCTGCTTTGTTAGGTGTTAATGGAGAAGGGTTGCTAAAGCTTTTGCGATAACGACCCCGGAAAACTTCCATTGCTACAGGAAACTGAAAACCGCTCATAGATAAAGGCTCATCAAAATTTGGATATACATCAATGAGTTTCACAACCCAGTCAGCATCGGTGGCGCTGGTGCTGGCAAACAAATGAGCTACTACCTTACCCGTAACCGTTAGGTCTTCTGTTAAGCTGTCCATCGTAAAACTAATTACATCAGGTCTTGAATAAACAAAGCGCTGATCCTCTACCTGCCATGGGCGCCAGCGGCTACCGGGGCCATAGGTGGCTTCAATTGGCAATGTTCTGTAAGGAACAGGATTCGCTGGATCGCTGATAAAACTTACCGATCCTGTTGATGCAGTTGGTTTATCAAATGAACAGCGGCCTTTTGCTGCAGCGTATAATTTTTTCACTGTGGCTTCCTGTGGCGGCCATTTGGTATAAGTCTTCCATTGATTGCTGCCTGTTTGAAAACAATAAGCTTCTTCAAATTTTCCATCACCAATTCCTTTAAGCCAGTAATCAAACCATTTTTTTTGCAATGCCTGGAACCAGTCTGCTGTGTTGCTTCCAAAACCAATCTTGCCCAAACTATCAGCTTTGTTTCTTGACCATTGACCATGATTCCAGGGACCTAATACAATGTGATTATAATTGTTAGCATCTTTTTTCTCCATATGGGCATACATCAGCTGTGGTCCATTGATGTCTTCCTGGTCATAGTAGCCACCCACATGCAATTGTGGTATTTGGGCTGATTCAACATAATTTAAAGGAGAATTGGTTTGCCAAAAATTATCATAGTTTGGATGCTGCACAAAATTGTTCCAGGTAGGAATTTTACCATGAAAATATTTTTCGTTTACATGTTTCAGTGAACCCAGTTGTTTGTACCAATCAAACAGATCATATTGAGGGAAAGGAAAATCGCTGTCGGTTGTTTTATCATACTCTACTTCATACGTATACTCCATTCCATAACTTAACCTGAATGCACCATTGTGATGGAAATCATCACCCAAAAATAAATCTCCCATGCAGGCCTGCTCTGAAGATGCTTTTAATGCAGGATGCGGATCAACAGCGCCTACCAATGCAAGCCAGCCTGGATACGACACTCCAAATATTCCGGCCTTCCCGTTGTTGTTCTTTAAATTTTTCACCAGCCAGTCTACGGTATCCCAGGTATCAGTACTTTCATCCACCGCATTTTTTTGCTGGCGATGAATTAAAGGCTGGTGAATTTGCATAGTGCCTTCACTTTTGTATTTCCCTCTTATATCCTGTATCACAAAATAATATCCTTCTTCCAGCATTCTGCCTAATCCTCGTCCAAACATGCTAACACTAACACCACTGTCATTTGCGAAGCCTGGATCAGCGCCATAAGGTGTTCGCTGTATTAAAATGGGCAGCGCCTGTTTGGCACCTACAGGAGCGATGATAACAGTATGCAATTTTATTCCATCCCTCATCGGGACCATCACTTCAGACTTCTTATAAAAGGCAATACTGTCAACCTGTGCAGTTAATGAAACAAAAAACAGCAGTAGGTAAACTGCAATGATTATTTTTTTCACTTGTTTTATTTATTGTGGAGCAATGAAATAAAGTTAAGGATATTTAAAATTGATGGATATAGGGTATTGTTTCAATTTGAAATAAAATGTACTTTGCAATCATCAACAATTTTACTTACCAAAACTAAATCCCATGAACAACCGGCGTGATTTTGTAAGAGGCCTTGCAGGAACATTTGGATTTCTCTCACTCGCAAATAGCTCTTTTGCTAATGAAGCAGTAAAACGCTTTGATAAATTTCAATCGCTTTCTCCTGAACAGGCATTAAACGATGACGATTTTTGGACATGGGTAAAAGAATCTTTCACTGTTTCTCCCAATATACTGAATTTAAATAATGGTGGCGTTAGTCCTCAACCAAAAGTGGTGCAGGATGCTCATATCCGTTATTATCAATATTGCAATGAAGCACCTTCTTATTACATGTGGCAAGTACTTGACCAGGGCAGGGAAGCGCTCAGGAATAAACTGGCTGATTTAGCAGGCTGTTCTGCTGATGAGCTAGCTATCAACCGTAATGCTACAGAAGGCTTAAACACCATCATATTTGGATTGAATTTAAAAGTGGGTGATGAAGTAGTGCTTACTAAATATGATTACCCGAACATGATCAATGCCTGGAAGCAGCGGGAGAAACGAGATGGTATCAAACTCCAGTGGGTTGACTTCAATTTCCCAATGGAGAATGAAGAGGAAATTGTAAAAAAATATGTAGCCGCATTTACATCAAAAACCAAAGTGGTGCATGTAACGCATTTGATTAATTGGGTAGGTCAAATAACTCCTGTAAAAAAGATTGCACAGGAAGCACACAAAAGAGGTATTGAAGTAATAGCAGACGGTGCTCATACTTTTGCTCATTTGGATTATAAAATCCCTGATTTAGACTGCGATTATTATGCTACTTCTTTGCATAAGTGGCTATG
>CAZDHQ010000055.1:1570-11411 GCA_964505135.1 uncultured Ferruginibacter sp. | reverse complement strand
CTGATCGTGGTGTTACGGTTGCAAAACGTTCTCAAAAAGTTACCTGGGTGATAGGTCCGCATTCAGGCGTAGTGTCTATTACTGGTATTACCGTCAAAGAAGGTTCTACCAATGTATTTGACCCAGAGCCACACCAACTGGGCAATTCAAGCAACTGGCAGGGCACCATCAGCGCTGCTGTTAAACCACCTGCAGAAGAATTGTACAGTATCACGTGGACAGACAGCGCAGGAACAGAGCATACATTTGATCCAAAAATACAGGTGAAATAAATTTACCTCCATTCCAAATTCTTTGAAAAAGCGGCTATTCGTTAACGATAGTAAGATCATTATTTATTTTTTTAACCATAAACCAGGTTTTTACAACCGCCTCTTTTATTATTGAAAAATGTTTTTCATATCACCTATGCGCTGGCATTTACCGCACAGCTGTTTTTTTATAACGCTGCCCGGGCGCAAGACCAGCGTATAGCAGACAGCCTTGCAAAAATTTATCAGCAACAACCTTTACCGGACTCACAAAATTTATCGCTGCTTTGGAACCTTTCTTTTAACGAAGTAAACGACCTGAACAAATCACTCAGGTATGCAGAAGAGCTGATACAGTTAGCATCTAAAACCAATGACCAGCTTTACCTGCACCGGGGTTACCTGCAAAAAGGTAATAAAAAAAGATTAGCCGGAGATTTAGAACAGGCATTGTCGGCTTATTTCAAAAGCGTGGATGCCGCTACAGCGGCGCATTACAGCAAAGGAGAAGGATTGGCTTACGGCACCATTGCAGATGTCTACTCCATTTCAGGCAATCATGCCAATGCAATGCTCTATTATCATAAAGCCATTGGCAGCCTGCGAACAGGCAGCGATACTGTAGCCCTTGCATCTACTATCTCTAACGCAGGTGATGAATTTTTAACAAGCAAAATGTACGACTCTGCGTTGCTGTACTTTTCTGAATCTGGTAAGATGTTTGAAAAACTAAATTATGCATCCGGTCTTGCTTATAACAAAGGCAATATTGGTATGGTGTATGCGAATATTGGAAAAGACAGCCTGGCAGAAAAAAATATCAACGAAGCCATTGCTATGCTGGAAAAGCAGGAAGACTATTATCCTATTTGTGTTTACCTCCTGTCAATGGCAGATATTTACCGTGATAAGAATGATGGACAAACCGCTTTGAACTATGCCAACCGCAGTCTGCAGCTGGCACAGGTACACAATTTAAAAGACCAGGTAAGTGCTGCCAATCTTAAACTCTCTGAATTATATGAAAGAGCAGGTAACGCCACTGAAGCATTGTGCCACTATAAAGAGTATGTGAACTTTAGAGACAGCGTAAACAATGTACAGACCGTACAAAAGATGGCCGACCTGCGTACCAATTACGAAGTGTCCCGCAAGCAAACAGAAGTAGACCTGTTGAACAAAGAAAAAAGAAACCAGCGCAGGCTTACCCTTGCTACGATTATTGCTTTACTATCCACTGGCCTGCTGGCTTTTGGATTATACAGGCGCTATCATTTTGTGAAAAAGACCAATGCCATCATTGAAAATGAAAGAAGCCGCTCGGATTTGTTGTTGCTTAATATTCTTCCTGAAGAAACTGCACTTGAATTAAAAAACAGCGGTAAAGTACAAGCTAAGAGTTTTGAATCGGTAACAGTAATGTTCACCGACTTTAAAGATTTTACCCGGCATGCAAGTCACCTTACACCAGAAAAATTAGTGGAGACAGTTGACTTTTATTTTTCTCATTTTGATACCATCATTGAACGGTATGGGCTGGAAAAGATAAAGACCATTGGCGATGCATACATGTGTGCAGGAGGTCTTCCATTTTCAACAAAAGATCATGCACTGAAAGTAGTGCAGGCTGCCATGGAAATTGCTGCATTTGTTCATAACACAAAAGAGACAGCAGTGGATGGAGAAAGCAGGTTTGATATACGCATTGGTGTGCATACAGGGCCGGTGGTAGCAGGTGTAGTAGGAACCAAAAAATTTGCCTATGATATCTGGGGTGATACAGTGAATATTGCTGCAAGACTTGAATCCAGTTCGGAGCCCGGAAGAATTAATATTTCAGAACATACCTGCAATTTGGTAAGTCAGTTCATTGCCTGCGAATACCGTGGAGAGGTAGAAGTAAAAAACAGGGGATTCTTAAAGATGTATTTCGTGTGTGATCCTGCTGATTACAAAACCGTGGTGTAATAAAAAGCAGTTTTCGGGCCATCCTCCTCTTGATGTAAAGTCAAATTCCATTTCCACCACCCGGAAAAACGAGTTTTTTACCGGAATTAAAAGCCTATTGAGGCAATCATTCGGCAACACATAAAGAAGATTTTAAATGTCGTCAATAAAGTTATCCTCTGTGTAAATGTTAAAAAAGCCCTGTTTTAAAAACTCATTTCCAGCGATTTGTCATGCTTTTATACTGCCAAAGGTTTAATAATCAATACCAAATCAATCCATAACCCGATCTAACCCGCTTAAACTGGCTTAACCTGCCAATTTAACGGTGGAAAAAAGCAGTAACCTATACCTTAATCAACTGTAAATCAACTAAATATAAAGATGCTTATGCCTTTAAGCCTATCCGAAAGGCTGCAAAGAAGCCCGATTTACGTTTTTTTTGGAACGATGCTTGCCGGTAGCCACCTGCAAAACCGCTGTCTATTTCTCACAACAGCAAATATCTCCAATACCACATAGAAGAACAGCCTTACAGATCCATTGCCCTGCCATTAAAAAACAGAACAATGAAAACGACGTTATTTAAAAAATCAGGCTGGTTATTGTTGGTCATGTTGCTTCAACAGGCTTTCACTCAAACGCAGCTATCAATATTGCTTCCGCAGGCTCCTGCAGATACCTTATCTGCTATCAGCAGCAATACAGCAAAAGCAGAAGCGGTTACCATTCAACTGCAGCCGCAGATGAAACAATACGTAACAGATTACAATAAAGAGAATGGCTATAGTTTAGATAAATTGATGAAACGCCAGGGTGATAAAATTAAAGCCATACAAGATCTTTTTGAAGAACGTGGCGTACCACCCGGGCTTGCTTATGTAGCTATTGTTGAATCTGAAATGGAAAGCAAATGCACTTCCGGTGCTGGTGCTGTAGGCATTTGGCAACTGATGCCTGAAACAGCACAAAGACTTGGTCTAAAAGTAGATGCCAGTACAGATCAACGCAGGCATTTTTTAAAAAGCAGTGCCGCAGCAGCACGCCATTTTAAAGACCTGTATGAAGACCTGGATGATTGGTTGCTGGTGGTAGCAGCCTATAACTGCGGTGTAGGTAATGTGTATAAAGCAATTAAATTATCCGGCAGCAGGGACTACTGGAAATTACAACGCTACCTGCCTGCTGAAACCAAATTGCATGTGAAGCGCTTTATTGCTATTCATTATTATTATGAGCAAAAAGGAAGTGTGGCTACGCTTACCAAACAGGAAAGGCTGCACTATTTTGAATCCTTATTGTCTACTAACCAGGCACCCATCCCTGCACTGCCTGCGTATATACTTAACCGTGATACCACTGCACAGCTTAATAAACAGCAGGTAACAGAAGCCATTGTTGCTGGTACAAAGGGGCAGAAGATGTAATAATTAAATGGTTGAATGGTTTATTGCTGAATGGTTCAATGGCTGAATTGCTCTACAATTGTTATTGCTTCGGTTTCATCTTCAGCACATACATCACAGAAAGTACCTACGCCATTTACCGGCCCTTCATACTCCCATTGAAAAGTTTTATTGTAGCCGGCATTTACATCTGTCACTAGTAACCTTTGTTTATCCGCAGTAATCAATAAAACATAGTTATTAGGAAACTGCACCTTCAAGGCTTTCCTTCCGTTACGTATTTCTATTCCGATAATTTTTAATGTCATGTACTTTGGCTTTGTACCATAACTATACTCTACAGATGATGGCTTACCATCTCTCATCCAAAAAGAGAAATGCTCATAGCTTTTGGTGCCATACTTTCCTATAAAATAGTTCGCCACTTTCTGCTGTGCAGCGCAGGCACTGCAGATAAATGGGAAGAGGATAAGCAAGAAATATTTTCTCATACAATGTTGGTTAATACACTAAGTTAAGTACAATGCATCATTGCAATAATTAACATGCATCAAAAATCCTGCGACCTATTGCCGATCCGCTGCGACATACGACAGCTCCCAACATTAAACTACAATCATCCATTCAAATCTTATATATAAGTAGATCACAATTAAAAACTACAATCATGAAAAAGATTTTTACACTCGTTTTACTTGCAGCAGGTACTATTGGTATTGCAAAAGCTCAACCGAAATTTGAAAAGCAAGACAATTACAATAACAGCATCGCATTTGATCGTGACCATGGAAAGAATGGTTTTGACCGCCACGACAATTACTTTTCTTTAAAAGAAAAAGAAGCGATGATTCAAAACATCAACCGTGAGTTCAACCATAAGATTGCTGAAGTAAAATGGAACCGCTATTTAAACAGCAGGGAAAAGAAAAGAATGATCCAGCAGCTTGAAATGGACCGCAGGGATCAAATTGTAAAAGTGGAACAGCGCTACGAGAGAAGCAAACACAATGATGTAGTGTTTGACAGGGATCACGGAAGAAAATGGTAACATGGTTTTGGGTTGTTATATCGGGGGCTGGTATTTATCAGCCCCTTGTTTTATTTTATGAGCTAAATCATCTCTTTAACCAACAGTTTACCTAAAAACTATCAGGGTCACCTATTATATTTGTTGCTGCAAGCCATGTACTGCCTACGCAAAATGATCTCAATGCGTCCAGGCAATTATTCATATCCAATCCAAGCAGGTTTATCCATTACTCACTGGATACCATCCCAATTGTGTTGCAGAAAAGAAAAACAGTTTTGCCGGCGCTGGCCACGATTGCCAATAACCATTGCATTGGGTGATCATTGTTTTTTGGAAATACAGGCGAAGAAACCGTTGCCCGGCAATAAACCCTTTTAAATTGGGGTATGGGTAACCGTTACTGTTCGTTTAAATTAGATCAATATGAAGAAACTAATACTGCTTGGCTGTATTGCACTGATCATTTCGCCGGGCTGCAGGAGAGGAATAGAAAATGCCATTAAGATATCTGGTAAAACACAGGGCACCACTTATAACATCACTTACCTGGCTGGCGAAAATGCTAACTACAGGGAGGCTTTTGATTCTATCCTCAGAAAAATTGACACATCGCTTTCTACTTACCTGCCTGTTTCCATCATATCAAGAATCAACAAAAACGACAGCACTGTACTGGCTGACCAGCTCTTTACTGATGTATTTAATAAATCCATTGAGGTATCTGAAAAAACAGGAGGACTCTTTGATGTAACCGTAGCACCGCTGGTAAACGCCTGGGGCTTTGGCTTTAAGAAAAAGGAAAAAGTAACGCAGGGTTTAATTGACAGTTTGCTGCCTTTTGTTGGCTTTAAAAAAGTTCACCTGCAGGATAAAAAATTAATAAAAGAAAGCCCACAGGTAATGCTTGATTTCAATGCAATTGCACAAGGCTATACCGTGGATGTATTGGCTAATTTTTTAGAGCGGCAGGGCATCAATAATTACCTGGTGGAAGTAGGTGGTGAACTAAGGGCCAGCGGAAAAAAATTAAATGACAGTGCCTGGACGGTGGGCCTTGAGCAACCCAATGAAAACGCTGCAGATGAATCTTTGAAAGCTGTGCTTAAAGTGCAGGACCAGGCAATGGCCACTTCCGGCAATTACAGGAGATTCTACATAGAAGATGGAAAAAAGTTCACCCATATTCTAAACCCATTTACCGGTTACCCTGCAAAGAATAATTTATTAAGTGCATCCGTAATAGCAAAAGATTGTATGACGGCAGATGCCTATGCCACCGCCTTTATGGTAATGGGGGTAGAAAAATCAAAAGCATTTTTAGCAGCACACAAAGAACTGCAACTAGATGTATTTTTTATTTATGATGAAGATGGTAAACTAAAAACTTATAGTACTAAGGGCATTGATGCAAATATTGAAAAACTACTGTAGCAATCCCATTGTAAACACCTAATAAGTGAATATATGAACAATCAAACATTAACTAGAACGCAAAGCTGGGCACTGGTGCTGCTTCGCATTTTTATTGGCTGGCACTTCCTGTACGAAGGAGTGATAAAAGCTTACAACCCGGCCTGGACATCGAGAGGTTACCTATTAAGCGCCTCTATTCTCAAACCATTTTTTGCATGGCTGGCCAGTCCATCATTGATACCAACCATAGATATCCTGAACATAGCAGGATTGATTGCCGTGGGCATCAGCCTCATCATGGGTATTAAAGTACGCTGGGGATGCATTGCCGGCATACTGCTGCTGCTATTGTATTATTTGGCTCATCCGCCTTTCTCCAGTTTACCACAGGGCCCATCTGAAGGAAGCTACTGGATTGTAAACAAAAACCTGGTAGAGATGGCAGCACTGTTTGTCGTGTACCAGTTCCCGTTAGCAATCTTTTTTGGTTTAGAAAACCTGTTCTCAAAAAATAAAGTAAACCCAACCTTCAATTAATTACCATGGCAAACGATAAAAATTTTGATATGAACCGGCGCAGTTTATTAAAAGCGCTTGGCGGACTGCCCATCTTAGGAGCAGTATGGTATTCAGGTGCCAGCCTCACTCAATCAGCAAAAAAAGAAAAACAGTTTTTGCTGGAAACACTTAACATTAAAGCATCCCCCCCACCAGCCACAGGTCCTATGAGTGGTAAACCCATTCGGGTGGGCATCATTGGCTTTGGTATACGTGGGGAACAACTTTGCCGTTCGCTTGGTTTTGCTACCAACGCATGGATAAAAGACATGAGCGATGCTTTAAAAGAAAATCCAAAAGATACCAGGCTGGCAGATTTTAAAGCGCAGGAAAATTTAAACATCCAACTGGCTGCTATTTGCGACATCTTTGATTTTAGAGCAGAGAAAGCCCTGGAATCTTTCAATACAGCCACCAATAAAATTAAACGGTTTAAAACACACCAGGAACTGCTGAACAGCGGTGAAGTGGATGCAGTAGTGATTGCAACACCAGATCACTGGCATGCACCCATTGCCATGGCAGCACTGAATGCAGGCGTACATGTGTATGTGGAGAAACCAATGACACATAATATTTCAGAAACTTATGCATTAAGAGAAACGGTATTAAAAAATCCAAAACTGGTTTTTGCACTGGGCCACCAGCACAGGCAAACGCAAAGCTTCTTAACAGCACAGGATGTAATCAAAAAAAATATTTTGGGTCATGTATCATTGATACAAACCAACACTAACCGCAATGATGACAATGGTGCATGGCAATATGAAATACATCCAACCGCCAGCCCTAAAACCATTGACTGGGAACAGTTCCTGGGCAATGCACCCAAAGAAGATTTTAACCTGGAGCATTTTTTCCGCTGGCGTAAATGGTGGGCCTATGGTTCCGGCTTATCCGGTGATTTACTCACGCATGATTACGATCGCATCAACTGTGTATTGAAAATGGGTATACCAAAATCAGTAACCGCATCCGGCGGCATTTATACGCACAGGGATGGACGCAATGTGCCCGATGTATTACAGATCAATATGGAGTTTCCTGAATTTACCACCGGCACCAGCCAGGAAAAAGGAAAAGAAAAGGGAATGACTTTCGTGTATAGTGCAACGTTAGGCAACCAGTTTGACAGGGAAACGGTGTTGATGGGTCATGACGGAAGTATGGAACTGGGTAACCGCATCACAGTATATGCAGATCCACAATCAACCAAGTATGCAGAGCTGATAAAAGAACAGCGTATAGAAGCAGGCGTTCCTATTTACCAGTATGATCCTGCAGTAAGCGGTACAGATGCCGTTACTTCTGCTACGGCAAAATATTTTGCTAATAAAGGTTTACTGTGGACTTACCGTGATGGTAAACGGGTAGACTCTACTTTCTTACACTTAAGAGAATGGTTAAGCTGCATCCGCAATGGCGGCACACCAAGCTGCTCTATCAAAGAAGGTTTTGAAGAAGCCATTTCTGCACACATGGGTGGGCTGTCTTATAAACTGGGCAGAAGAATTGAGTGGGATCCAGTGGCAGAAAAAATCATCGCTTTACCAGGTGAAGATTTGGATGCTGCATTGCTGGCAAACAAAGCAATTAGCTAACAGCAGATAGAAATAAGGTAAACAATAATAAGTGAGCCCTCCTATACGGGGCTCATTTTTTTTCACATATGCTGATGGTCAACACTATTGCTGATTATGATCAGTTACTGTAATAAAACAACTATACAAGAAACATTTGTACAGCTATTCGTGGGTATCTTAAACCAACCGACCTTTATGTAGTAAAAAATCAAAAAATCCAAATTATCCAATTAACAGACAATATCCAATGAAAACCAAAAAGTCTCTGAAACCATTGTCCTGTACCTTTTGAAAACAGGTCGTTAAACGACTTCTTTAGAATCAATTTTTATGAAAAAACCTTCAGCAATGAAGGTTTTTTATTTATCAACTTACCCTGCCTGTACTCATTTCCTTTTATTACTCCCTGCTAAAAATGAATTGCCTCACTGCCTTTGCATTATTAAATCTTTTTTTATATTTTACTATACCTTAAACTCGTTTTAATGAGTAGTAAAAACACCAGCTCACTTCTTTCTGTGCTTTTAGGTGTATTGGCCTATTGTAACACAGCCGCTCAATCTAAACGGGTATACTCCAACAATGAACTTAATTTCCAGTATGGCTTTAGTTTGAAAGCGCTGGTGGAATGTAGTTTTTTAAAAAAGTCACAACCGCCTGTCTTTCGCCTGTGCGCTGATTTTGGTCTTGGCTCTAATATCCTTGCAAGAAGTTTATATTTTTCTATTAATACTGAACTCCAATTGTATAACGGAGGATTGGGCAGCCGGCGAAGGCCTGAAAGTACTAAGCCCTACTTCACTATAGATATCATCAATGCCTTTACACTCACTGCCGGCTTAAACAATTATTTTGCTAAAGACAGCCTTCCTGTTATCCAGCAAATAAACCGGAATCAGCCGCTTTATTATTTTGCCAACTTTACTAACCCGGCGCTTCAAAATCCGTATGACTACTCACTGTCGCTTGGTACCAACCTCATTTTTACTACAGATAAATTAAAAACAAGGCAGCGACTTGGTTTTATAAACGTACATGTAAAAAGCCTGCAGCTTTGCTATTTTAATGATGGCGGCACACCTATTGATGAAATGTATCTTGGCGATCGCCGTGACCGGTTTTATACAGGCGGTGCACTCATTGCTTTCCATGGAAAATCAAGAGCCGATATTAACCAGGCAGAATTATCCTTCTTTAAATTTACCGGGTACACTAAAGATGCTTTTGAAGCCTCAAACAGGCTGGATCTTGCTTTTGTGAATTATAAAAACACTGAAGAGAAATATTACAATAAAAGTGTTTGGACTTTAAATCTGTCTAATACAGAAAAGGGCTTTGGAATTAATATTAACCGGTATAACTATACCAACTGGGACATTCAGCATCTTATTCATTTCTCCACTTTTAATTCCTATCACCTGGTACCATATAAAAGCTATTTTTCTGCAGGTGTTGCATATTTTTTCAATCATGCTAATATTGGTTTACAATGAAAGCAGGCATTTACATACTTGTTTGTTTAATGGCAGTAAGCAGCTGCAGCCGGGGAAAGTACTATATAACCGACCGTTTCCGTAAAGGCGATACCTGCAGCATGAACGTGATAACAATTGACTCAAGCTACCGATTTTATATCCGGGAAGTTTTTATGAC
>CAZDHQ010000055.1:0-1560 GCA_964505135.1 uncultured Ferruginibacter sp. | reverse complement strand
AAAACGAAAAAAATGAAAAAGTAATTGATACAGGTAGCAAGCTAAAAATAGATGGTAAAAAAATAATTGAGATAGAATACCTGCTGTTGTCATGGCAACAAAAAAAAGTAATTTACATATCTACCATCCCGGATAAATTCCAGCATTATTATTCTTCATGTTTTACTCCAGACACTTTGCTGAATGCCTATAATTTCAGCACTTTTCATTTTGGAAATATTGCTGCAGATGGGGAGTCTATAGAATTTGTTTCGCCGGAGAAAAAACAAACGGTTACCTGGGATATACGGCCCTTTATAGGCACCCAATCTTCTGATAAAATTTCTATAAGAGAAATAGTGGTGCAGCAAAATGATGAGATCCGTAACATAGTGCTAATGAGCCAGGCTTTAGAACAACCATTAACTTTTATCAGGCGGCCTAATTTCTCCATAGTATTTGCAAAACCACGCTGGAAAGCGGATAGCTGCGTTACTGGACCTGATGCTATTTGCCGAATGGTAAGACAAAAAATTTATGTTGACAATATGAAAAAGGGCTACGATATTTTCTTTTGTTTTGATAAGAGGATAAATTCACAGGATTCTGTAATTGGTTTTGACTACCACCGTACCCGCAGTACACCAGGGGGAGAAAACAGTCTTTAAAATTGATTGGTTCTATTCATCTTGCTGCACCACACCAATTACCCTGTACGGTTTTTTATTTGCTACATAAAAAGTAGTTGTTATAGAAGTGCCATTTTCCCCATCACCTATTTCCGGTAAATGAACCAGCATTTGAAAGCAGCTATAATTTTTGTTTTTGATTAATGGGTTGGCCTTCTTTTTTATTTGATGCAGGCTTTGAACTGTATAATTGGTTTGCCTGAACCTTGACCGCATTAAAATATCCTGCAGCTCCTGTTTCATTTGCTTTGCCGAACGCCACGTGGTATTGCTGTAAAATCCTTTGCTATAAAATGGAAAACCACACAGTGCTACCAGGCTATCTACATCGGTTCTTTTATAATACAGGCGGATAAAATTTTGCAGGTTATTGTTGATTGGATTGGTACCAGTTTTTGTAGTTGCTTTTTGAGCATGCAGCGTTCCGCAGTATAAAAGGATTAAGATTATGCCAATATATTTTTTCATGGTTGTATCATTTTTGTTTTGAGACAGGATGCAGGTGAGGAAGTTTAAGTTAGTTATAAAGGTAGTGAAGCATAAGCAGGGATTCGCCGGGAAGTAGGTGGACGGTAAGCAAGAAGAAAGTTGAATTTATTCCACTGTTGTAAAAATATTTATCATCACCTGTTTTATGTTTTATTATGTGCACACCTTTTTCATGGTCAATTTAAATGTTTCCTGAAGCTGCAAAACAAAAAATTCTGTTTTGTGTCAAATGGTGTTACATGGTCTTCTGTTACACAACGAATTTTGTCAAAGCCGTTTTGAAGTTCTGCGGTTAAAGTTTCTTCGGTGTATTGTTTTATGTCAAGTCCACTACATTTTTTTGGGCCTTGATCTGAGAAAGTGCCGATTGTAAGAAAACCTGTCACGGCCTTTCGAGCTGTGT
>CAZDHQ010000054.1:0-11504 GCA_964505135.1 uncultured Ferruginibacter sp. | reverse complement strand
CTGTTACTATTCCTGCATCACTTGAAAGATGTGAAAAAACAGGAAGGGTAAAAAACTTCCAGATGGCGGCTGCACATGAAGGTAAGTTCTGCACCACTTTTCCTTTTGATGATACAGATATTTATAAGACCATCGAAGGTGCTTCCTTTTCGCTGAGCATCTTCCCCGATAAAAAATTGGAATTATACATTGACTCCTTAATTGCAATTGTTGCCAAAGCACAGGAGCCGGATGGTTATCTGTACACAGCAAGAACGATAGACCCTGCACATCCACATGCATGGGCTGGTCCGGAACGTTGGGTAAAAGAAAGAGAATTGAGTCATGAATTATATAACAGCGGCCACATGTATGAAGCTGCTGCTGCACATTTTGCTGCAACGGGCAAAAGGAATTTTTTAGACATCGCTTTAAAAAATGCTGACCTGGTTTGTTCTGTTTTTGGTCATGATAAACTGCATACAGCGCCAGGGCATGAAGTGGTTGAAATGGGTTTGGTGAAATTATACCGCATCACCGGCAAAAAGGAATATTTAGAAACAGCTAAATACTTTATTGAAGAAAGAGGTCATTTCAACGGCTATGATGCAACGAGTAAAGATCCGTGGAAGAACGGTGATTACTGGCAGGATCGAATTCCTGTTGTAGACCAAAGAGAAGCAATTGGACATGCTGTTCGTGCAGGTTATTTATATGCTGCTGTTGCAGATATCGCAGCGCTTACTGGTGATAAAGCCATGTTGACAGCCATTGATTCTATCTGGAATAATTTGGTGACCAAGAAAATTTATGTGCAGGGTGGGGCAGGAGCAATTCCATCAGGTGAACGATACGGTGATAATTATGAACTGCCTAATGCAACGGCTTATAATGAAACCTGTGCAGCCATTGCCAATGTATACTGGAACCAGCGCATGTTTCAATTGCATGGAGAATCAAAATACATTGACCTGCTCGAAAAGATTTTATACAATGGTTTGATCTCCGGCGTTGGTTTGGATGGCAAATCATTTTTCTACACCAATGCCATGCAGGTAAAAGATCATTTCAATCATGGAAGCCTGGAAAGAGAACGCTCCGGTTGGTTTGAATGTTCCTGTTGTCCTACTAATGTTACAAGATTATTACCTTCTGTTCCGGGATACATGTATGCACAAAATGAAAATGATGTATATGTAAATCTTTTCATCAACAGCAATGCTACACTAACGGTAAACAATAAGGGAGTAGACATTGAGCAGCAAAATAATTACCCCTGGGATGGGGATTTAAAATTTATTGTGTCACCCAAAAAAGGTACACTCTCTTTCACCATGAAAATAAGGATACCCGGCTGGGCTGTTAATGAAGCAATGCCTTCCGATCTGTATTCCTTTCAAACTAATTCAAATACAAAACCAGCCATTTCAGTAAATGGAAAACCTTTGGAGTTTACTATTGACAAAGGGTATGCAATTATCAGCAGTCAATGGAAAAAGAATGATGTGGTAGAAGTGAAACTGCCAATGGAAGTACGTCGTGTAATCGCCAATAAAATTTTAAAAGAAGATGCAGGGAAAGTTGCATTGCAGCGTGGGCCATTGATGTATTGTGCTGAATGGGCAGATAACAACGGGTTGGCATCAAATATTGTAATACCAGGCGGCACATCCTTCACTACAGAGTTTAAGAAAGACTTGTTGAATGGAGTTACTGTTTTAAAAGCAGAAGCTGAGAAAGTTAACCTGTCGGGTGATAATGTGAGCAGTTCTAAACAGCCCATTGTTGCAATACCGTATTATGCCTGGGCAAACAGGGGCAAGGGTGAAATGATGGTATGGTTTCCTGAAAAAATTAAAGCAATAGATATTATTGCAGAATAAGAAAAACGAAAAAATAAATCAATAAAATGAAAGCATTAAAAGAGTTGGAAGTGTGGTTTGTAACCGGCAGTCAACATTTGTATGGCGAAGAAACGCTGAAAAAAGTAGCCGAGCATTCACAGGAAATAGCGAAGGCTTTGGATGCCTCAGCTTTGATCCCGGTGAATGTGGTGTTTAAACCAACTGTAAAATCAACAGAAGAAATTTATGCAGTATGTGCTGAAGCAAATGCAACAAAAAATTGTATTGGCATTATTGCCTGGATGCATACGTTTTCTCCAGCAAAAATGTGGATCAATGGATTGAAAATTTTGAATAAGCCATTGCTGCATTTACATACGCAGTTTAATCGTGATATTCCATGGGCTGATATTGATATGGATTTTATGAACCTGAATCAAAGTGCTCATGGTGACAGAGAGTTTGGTTTTATTATGAGCCGCATGCGCTTAAGAAGAAAAGTGGTGGTAGGTCATTGGCAAGATCCTGCTGTGCATGAAAAAATAAATGCATGGACAAGAGCTGCTGCCGGCTGGAATGATTGGCAGGGTGCAAGATTTGTACGCTTTGGTGATAACATGCGCTTTGTTGCCGTTACAGATGGCGATAAGGTAGAAGCCGAAATGAAGTTTGGTTTTAGCGTAAACACCCACGGTATTGGTGATTTAGTAAAAGTGATCAATGAAGTAAGTGATACAGCTATTGATCAACTGATCAAAGAATACGAAGACAGTTTTAATGTTGTAGATAGTTTAAAGAAAAATGGTAAGCAATACCAAAGTTTACGTGATGCTGCCAAAATTGAATTGGGATTGCAATACTTTTTAGAGCAGGGAAACTATAAAGGCTTTAGTGATACATTCGAAGACCTGCACGGCATGATTCAATTACCCGGCATTGGCGCACAGCGCATGATGGCAAAGGGTTATGGTTTTGCAGGAGAAGGTGACTGGAAAACAGCTGCATTGGTAAGGGCAATGAAAGTGATGGGTACAGGATTGAAAGGCGGTAACAGTTTTATGGAAGATTACACCTATCATTTTGATCCATCCAATCCAATGGTATTGGGTTCACACATGCTGGAAATTTGTCCAAGCATTGCCCGCAATAAACCTTCCTGCGAAATTCATCCATTAGGTATTGGTGGTAAAGCTGATCCTGTTAGGTTGGTATTTAATTCAGCGGCAGGTCCGGCCATCAATGCATCTGTAATTGATATGGGTAATCGTTTTCGTCTACTCGTTAACGAAGTGGAGGCTGTTGAACCAAAACATGACTTACCTAAGCTGCCGGTAGCAAGAGTGTTATGGAAGCCATATCCAAATATGAATGATGGTTGTGCAGCCTGGATATTGGCTGGCGGTGCCCATCATACGGGATATAGTCAAAATCTTACTGCCGAGCACATGGAAGACTTTGCAGATATGGCCGGTATCGAATTCGTGAAAATCGGAAAGCAAACAGATTTGTACCAGTTTAAAAATGAATTACGCTGGAGTGATGTATATTACAAACTAAATAATAACTAAATATTCAACCAAAACTTGCCAAATGAAAGGCTTATCAAATTTAGATCTGCTGATTTTTGTTATTTATTTTATCATCGTAGCCGGTTACGGTTATTGGGTGTATAGTAAAAAGAAAAAAGCTGCCATCTCTGCATCTCACGATTATTTTTTAGCTGAAGGTTCACTTACCTGGTGGGCCATCGGTGCTTCACTTATTGCATCTAATATTTCTGCAGAGCAGTTTATTGGCATGAGTGGCAACGGTTATTTTGTTGGTATTGCAGTTGCGGCGTACGAATGGATTGCTGCGTTAGCGCTTATTATTATTGCTGTATGGTTCATGCCGGTGTATCTTAAAAATAAGATATACACCATGCCGCAATTCCTTAAAACACGTTACAATGAAACGGTATCACTCATTATGGCCATTTTCTGGTTATTGCTGTATGTTTTTGTAAATCTCACTTCAATTTTATACCTCGGTGCCATCGCCATCAGTGGTTTAATTGGCCCTGAATATTTGCATACTGTATTGGTTGCATTGGCTATTTTCTCTCTCATCATCACATTAGGCGGGATGAAAGTAATCGGGTACACAGATGTAATACAGGTGGCGGTTTTAATTATCGGTGGATTTGCAACAATTTATTTTGCATTAACTATTGTGAGCGAAAAATTTGGTTTGGGCAGAGACGCATTAGCTGGTTTTAAAACATTGATGAACCAGGCTCCTGATCACTTTAAAATGATATTGCCAAAACCTGACGCCAGCTCATCGCAGGAAGACATTAATAAGTATTTGATTTTGCCGGGTATTACCATGTATTTCGCAGGGCAATGGATTGTAAATCTTAACTACTGGGGCTGTAATCAATACATCACACAAAGAGCCCTTGGTGCTGATTTACAAACTGCACGTAAAGGAATTTTGTTTGCAGGATTTTTGAAATTAATGATGCCTATTATCGTTATGCTTCCGGGGATTGCTGCTTATGTGTTGCATACAAACGGTCACCTGCAGGATTTAAGAGGAATGGATGATGCCTATTCTGCCATTCTCGGTTTCCTGCCTTCAGGCTTAAAAGGCTTAGCTATTGCAGCATTAACCGCTGCTATTGTTGCTTCATTGGCCGGTAAACTAAATAGTATCGGAACCATTTTTACGCTGGATATCTACATGAAGTATTTTAAAAAGAGAGATCCGCAGCCGGATACCATTACTGGCAGCATTATTAATGAACCAGAAGCGCTGGAAGAAAAGGTACATGAGCAGGGTGTAAAAGAAAAGGAAGAGAAGAGCATGGTTTGGATTGGAAGAATGACGGCTGCTGTAGCAATTGTGATTGCAGTGCTGTTTGAATGGAAAGACTTGCTGGGTATTGGTGGCAAGGGTGGATTTACATTTATACAGGAGTATACAGGTTTTATAAGCCCAGGTGTTTTTGCCATGTTTATTTTAGGCATGTTTTGGAAAAGAACTACAGGTACTGCTGCAGTAGCTGGTTTAATTACAGGACTTGTAGTGATAATTTTCTTTAAACTGTTTATAGTGTCCATTTTTGGCCCGGAAACTTTATTATATACCGCATTTAAAAACAGTGAAGGCAAATATGAAATTCCTTTTCTTGTAAATATGGGCTGGTCTTTTGTAATCACTTTGATTGTGATGATCAGTATCAGCCTGGCAGGTCCAAAAGTAAATCCAAAGGCATTTATACTGGATAAAGAAATGTTTAGACTGAAACCGTCAGTTGTGGCAATGATTACGGCTACACTCCTCATTCTTGCTGCATTGTATGTGAAGTTTTGGTAACAACAGATGATTTGATATGAAAATCCGCCGGTTAGGGCGGATTTTTTATAATAACCACTAATAAAACCAATGTTTTTAATAATTTAGTGAACAAGTAGTTAGGCGGTTTGTTTCAAAAATCCTGTCTACTGTATTTAGCCAAAATGTTTTATAGAAAAGCGTCTACACGGGTATAGTAAAAGAAGGGATAGGGATTCGATCGATTTTTCGATCAATATATGGAACAACACAGCGTTTTAAGTATAGAAAAGTTAATTATAAACTCTAAATTAAACCTGCATTGATCACTATTTAAACATTCTGACATGGACATGAAAACTGAACTAAACGTCTTTTTAGTTGATGATGATCCTTCCAGCCTGGCATTGTATGAGTTGCATCTGAAAAGTCTTGGTTATCAGAATGTCTGGAAGTTTGATAATGGAATGGATTGTATCAACAACCTGAATTTAAAACCTGATGTTATTTTCCTTGACTACCGTATGCCTGTAATGGATGGAGTAGAGGTGTTAAAGATTATTAAGCAACGCTCCCCTGATATTTATGTGGTTTTTGTAACTGGTGATACGGATGCAAAAACAGCCGCTACTTCCTTAAAATATGGTGCCTTTGATTTTATACAAAAAGGCAGCCACTGCACCGAGAGAATAGAAGGCACTTTAAGAAGAATTATTGACGTAAAAAAGGTGCTGTCAAAAAAATATACGTCAGCCGAGCAGCCAACTATTTGTTTGTAACTTTCATATCATCCAGTTCGTAATTGCCCGTATTTAATGTACAATTAAATGAACTGCAGTAAGCAAGTATGGCAGGCAATTGTATATCTGTTAATTTAAACTTTCTAACCTGTATTTTATCCGGGTTGGTTATGCTGTCTTCCTGTCTTATCTTATCCACTGCATACACCGTAACTACAGTTTTATTACCCACAAACAAACGTATCGCAAATGCTTCAAAGCGATCCCTGTTGTAGTCCTGGATGTACTCCGAACAAAAATCATCCAGTGTTAAGCTATTTGCCATCAACACCTTTATCGTTCCTTCAATGGATTCATGTATCAATGCGCCTTTTCCCATGAGAAATATTTTATTAGCTACAATAAAAATTGGTGCCACAAAATGTTGACCGATCAATATCAACTTCGCATATTCTATAACGTTAGTAGGTGGACTTCAACGCTCCTGCTGTAGAAGATTTTCCCCGTTTATAAATGTGCAAAACTTTTTTACCAAACCTGTTCAATGAGGCACGATTCTTTATAGAGGTTGCGCAGGATCCGAAATTGTTTAACAGGCATCACGCCACAAATTAAAATGTTATGAAAAAGATACTGTGTTTATTTGCAATTGTATGCCTTGGAAAATTGGCATCTGCTCAATCAACTGACTCTACTAATCGTGCCACCCATGACAGCACTGCTACCACTTCATCAAGCAAGGGAATGGATGACACCAATAAAGACGCCTATATTACCGTACAGGGTGGTAATGTAATGGAAGTAAAAAATAACAAAGTAGAGAAACTGGAAAAAGACAAGACGTTAAAAGATGGAACCGTTATTATGATTGATGGTACTGTAAAGTCTCCTGATGGTACTACCAGGAAATTAAAAGAAGGCGAAAGGGTTTATGCTGATGGAAGATCGGGAAATCGGTAATTTAACTGAATAATGAAATAAAAGCTAACGCCTGCATGGTTACATGCAGGCGTTTTTATGGCATATAAATTTTTTTTTATTAATTGTTGCAGTTAAACAGCAATTTTAATTTATTTGCATCACTAAAGAAATTACATGAAGACAGCAATTGTTACGGGCGCCTCCGGGAATTTAGGACAAGCAGTAGTTAAAAAGTTTATTGAAGAAGGGTATAGAGTAATAGGTACTACAGAACCCAATGATCCAGTCGCAGTTAAAATCTCATCTCCTAATTATGAAGAGATAGTGGTGGATCTTAGAGATGAAGACAATACTGCAAAGTTCATACACAGCATTATCACCCGTTATAAGCAAATAGATACAGTGATTTTAACTGTTGGTGGCTTTGTAATGGGTAATATAGAATCTACCACTTCTGCTGATATTATGGAACAATACAAACTAAATTTTGAAACTGCTTATCATGTAGCAAGGCCAAGTTTTGTGCAAATGATGAAACAGGAGAGTGGTAGAATATTTTTGATTGGCTCCAGGCCGGGCTTAAGCAGTGCATACAGCAAAGGGATGATTGCTTACGGTTTGGTCAAGTCTCTAATTTTCCGACTGGCTGAGTTATTAAATGATGAGGCAAAAGGAAAGAATGTGGTGACCAATGTAATAGTACCCAGCACTATTGATACGCCTGAGAACAGGCACTCCATGCCGGATGCTGATTTCAGCAAATGGGTAAAACCGGAGGATATAGCTTCTGTTATCTTTTACTATTGTGCCGACCAGGCTTTGATTCTGCGGGAAAATGTAATAAAGGTTTATAATAACGCATAGATAGTATAGAGGATCTTATAAAAATAAAGGCTGTCTGAA
This sequence comes from uncultured Ferruginibacter sp., assembly GCA_964505135.1. Classification (GTDB taxonomy): domain Bacteria; phylum Bacteroidota; class Bacteroidia; order Chitinophagales; family Chitinophagaceae; genus Ferruginibacter. Next base: position 3,799 of record CAZDHQ010000054.1, on the reverse strand, counting down.
AAAAACAGCCTTTATTGTATTTGACAGTTTTCGTTTTAATTAGCTACCAGCCTAAAGCCATTTCCATGAATATTTACTATTTCAATAGTACTGTCTTCCTTTAGGTATTTGCGAAGCTTGGCAATATACACGTCCATACTTCTCCCGTTAAAATAGGTATCGCTGCCCCAAATTTTCTTTAATGCAATCTCTCTCGGCAACAGATCGTTTTTATATTCACACATCATCTTTAATAGCTCGTTCTCTTTTGGAGATAAGGTCTGCACTTTGCCGTTAATACCTAACTCACGAAGGCGGGGGTTAAAATGGTATTTACCCAGGTCATACTCCGCATTTTGCTCTTCTTTATGAATTTCCTCGTTCCTCTTCAGTATCGCCTTTATTTTTAGCAGCAGCACTTCGCTGTCAAAAGGTTTGGTAATATAGTCATCAGCTCCAAGTTTGTATCCCTGGATGATGTCATCTTTCATTGTTTTTGCGGAGAGAAAGAACAAAGGCACATCAGGGTTTACATCCCTTATTTCCTCTGCCAGTGTAAAGCCGTCCATGTTGGGCATCATTACATCCAGTAAACAGATATCAAATTTTTCACGCTGAAACGCTGCCAGACCAAGTCTTCCGTCCCTTTCTAGTGTTACATCGTAATCATTTAATTCTAAATAGTTCTTTAATACCATGCCGAGATTGGTGTCATCTTCGCACAAAAGTATTTTGGGTTTAGCTGCTTCCATTGTCTTATAAATTTGTTATCAAATAAAATCAATTCATATTTTAACAGGGCTAATATAGTGACTAATTTTTTGTTAAAGGTACTTTTTGCATATGTGCTGTTAATGAACAAATTGACTGCCAGACTTTCCCTAAGATTAGTATCTTTCATAAAAAATTATTTATATGGCCAATAAGGAAACCTTTATCCAGGCAGTTAAAGACGGGTACACTTTTAAAGGAGAATCAGTAAAAATTGGAGCAGCTATTTTAGATGGAGAAGTAATTGCTGAAGCACCGATTTTTTTACCACTCAAAACACTCAACAGGCATGGCCTTATAGCTGGTGCCACAGGAACCGGTAAAACAAAAACATTGCAGGTAATAAGTGAATTTTTAAGTGATGCAAGTATCCCGGTGCTGGTAATGGATATTAAAGGGGACCTTAGCGGTATTGCTGCTGAAGGAACCATAAATGATAAACTGAAAGACCGCTATCAAAAACTCAACATGGAATACAAACCATCTTTATTCCCTGCTGAGTTACTAACGCTCAGTGGTAAAGATGGTGTTCACCTAAGAGCTACCGTTAGTGAGTTTGGTCCTATCCTGTTTAGCAAAATTCTTGGCCTGAATGATACACAGGGCGGCCTCGTAGCAATGATTTTTAAATATTGTGACGATACCAAACTGCCTTTGCTCGACCTTAAAGATTTTATAAAAGTATTACAATATGTAAGCGATGAAGGGAAGGCTGAATTAGAAAAGGCATACGGCAAAATTTCTACCACCAGCACGGGAACCATTTTAAGAAAGGTGGTAGAACTTCAGCAGCAGGGAGCGGATATCTTCTTTGGCGAAAAGAGCTTTGAAGTAGATGACCTGATGAGGATTGACGACCAGGGAAGGGGCGTAATCAATATTCTACGGGTGAATGATCTGCAGGATAAACCAAAATTATTCTCCTCTTTTATGCTGCAGATGCTGGCAGAATTGTATGCGTCGTGCCCAGAAGAAGGTGATTTGGACAAGCCCAAATTAGTAATGTTTATTGATGAAGCTCATTTAATTTTCCAGGAAGCCAGTGAGGCACTGTTGCAGCAGATAGAAACCATCGTAAAGCTGATTCGCTCTAAGGGCATTGGTATTTTCTTTTGTACACAAAATCCAATGGACGTGCCTGCAAGTATCTTGGCACAGCTTGGCCTTAAAGTGCAGCATGCATTGAGGGCATTTACCGCTGCTGATAGAAAGGTAATTAAGCAAACTGCCGAAAACTATCCGGAAACCCAGTTTTATAAAACCGAAGATTTATTGACGCAGGTGGGTATCGGTGAAGCGCTGATGACGATGCTGAATGAAAAGGGTATTCCTACGCCACTGGTGCATGTAATGCTCTGTGCCCCCCGTAGCCGAATGGATGTTCTTACACAGGATGAAATAGATGCCATCAACCGAAAATCTAAATTAGTTGCAAAGTATAACCAGGTAATAGACAGCCAAAGCGCCTATGAAATTTTAACAGCCAAACTGGAGGAAGCTGCAAAAAATTCCAGCCAGGATAATGGAGGAAAAACTACTCAAAAACAAGAACCGTCTACGCTGGAAAAAATAGCGGATAATACAATTGTGAAAAGCATGATGCGTACAGCAGGAAATACCATTGTAAGATCACTTTTAGGAGCACTAGGTTTGGGTGGCAGGTCGTCCAGGTCTTCTTCCAACAAAACAAAATGGTTTTAAACACATTCAGGTTTAGAAAAATTGAATATGTTTAAACGTTAAACTCAGATGAAAGAATAAAATATATATTCTTTTTTATTCTTTCATAAAATCCTGATCTGAAGCGGTTTGGCGCTATTAAAAGTGTAAAAATGACACCAAACAAATTAAGAAAATATTTAAAATAAGGAGAAAAATCTTTGTATGGTATGCAATATAATGCTATCTTCGACTCGGTTTTTCATAGGATATTGGATTTTAAAGCGGGACTAGATTTCTATCTTGGTCCCTTTTTTTTGGACATTGATATTCAATGTTTAAACATCTTTAAGCTTCATTTGTGTTAACCTCAGGGGCGAATTGTACCATCTGGGTCCACTGTTATTTTATTCTCGGCTTGCAGAAATTCTACCACTCTCCATAGTTTGGTTTTATTCACAGATTTAATTGAATTCACTAAATCTTTTATTGAAGCCGGACTGCTCATGAGGGCTTGTCTGATCAGTTGTTCAATTGCTGCAAATTCTGTGGGTGTTATCTCAGCCAGGTTATTATTAATACAGTTATCACATATGCCACAGTTTTTCACCTTATCATCACCAAAGTAGGAAGCTATTATTTTCCCCCGGCAAAGCTCACGGTTACGGATATAGCCAATCATATCTTTTAATCTCTCCTCAAAGTGTTTTTTTCGTTTGAGGTGATTTTCTAAATTGATTAAAAAGCTATCTGCATACATACGGTTTTTTAGTAGTGTAATTTGAGGTTTGTCTTTTTGCGGCTCGTAAGAAAGGATTCCAAACTGCTGTATTTGTGTAAGCATCGTAGGTACGCTGGCAGCGTCTTTAATGGCCGTCATTTTTGCCAGCCTGGTTTCATTGATTGCAGCAGGAAAATCAAAAATCCCCTCATATGACCTAAGTAGAGACTTTATGATGGGTTCATATTGCGGATGATCTTTTTCAAATGATTCCAGTTCTTCTTTAGTGCAGGTAAATACAACGGATGAAGGTTTGAAATAAGCTTCGTTGAAAGTCAATATTTCTTCCTGTTCCAATGTTTTGATGGCATAGTTGGCTGTAACAATATTCAGTTTAAAAGCATTACAAAAACCAGTAAGGTCAAAATTATAACTGGCATTTACGCCACCGCCTGCGGCCACCTGCAGGTGATTCATTAATGCCGTGTACACTGTTTTAATTTCTTCGGGAGAGGGATACCTGCTGTTTACCTGCAATTGCAGCTCTTCCAACTCATGATCATTGTATAACAGTACCGCATATGCTCTTTTTCCATCACGACCTGCTCTTCCAGCTTCCTGGTAGTAATTTTCCAGGCAGTCTGGCACATCATAATGAACAACCACTCT
>CAZDHQ010000053.1:0-11939 GCA_964505135.1 uncultured Ferruginibacter sp. | reverse complement strand
TTTGGTACCAGGGTGAATCAAATGTTACAAGATTTAATGAGTATACCTCATTGCAAAACGCCATGATCAATGATTGGCGTAGCAAATGGAATCAACCAAAACTCCCTTTTCTATTTGCACAGTTGCCCGGCTTTATGGATTATCATTATTTGCCTGCAGAAAGTGAATGGGCTTCATTCAGGCAGGCACAAGCTGCATCGCTTGCTTTACCAAATACGGCAATGGCTGTAACAATTGACCTGGGCGAATGGAATGATATACATCCCGACAGGAAAAAAGAAGTAGGTGAACGACTGGCATTGGCGACAGAAAAAATTGCTTATGGAGAAAACATTATTTCTGAAGGCCCCACATTTCAATCAGCAATAAAACAAGAAAACAACATTGTGCTTTCATTCAATAATACAGGCAGCGGCTTAACAACCAGTGATGGTGAAGTGCCCGGAGAATTTGCGGTGGCTGGTGCAGATAAAAGATTTGTATGGGCTAAGGCAACCATTGAAAATAATAAAGTAATACTGGCCTGTGAAAATGTAACCGCACCAATGTATGTACGCTATGCCTGGGCAGACAATCTTGTTGATCCAAATTTGATTAATAAAGAAGGTTTACCTGCTGCGCCGTTTGAAGCCATCATTCATTAATGCAAAAAACATCAGTATATTAAACCATTAACATGAATACAGTATTCAAACTTCACATGCGTATAAGTACAGTTGTAGCGATGGCTATGCTGCTGGTGAATGGTGATGCACAAAACAGCCACAACCTATGGCTGCAAAAACGGGTGCCCAATGCTGTTACTGTTATCATAAAAAAACATTCTCCTTTATTGGATATTGCAAAGCAGGAACTGGAAGATGGATGGCTGGGAAAAGCAAATGCAACCTGTACTTTATCATTACAAAAAAACAAACTAATTAAAGGTGATGGATTCATAATTGACAGCAACAGCATCAAGGCTAATACCGAAGCTGGTATTTTATACGGTGCCTATGAAATGCTGAGGCGGCAAAAAACAAATAATCCTATCAACGCATTTATCTCCAATCCATCATATGAACTGCGCCTATTAAATCATTGGGATAACATGGATGGCACAGTAGAACGAGGTTATGCAGGAGAATCAATCTTCTGGCGTAATGAAAAAGATTCTTTTATCATTACTGAATCTGATAAAAAACGCTGGATGGAATATGCCCGTGCCGATGCGTCCATTGGTATCAACGGCGCAGTGATCAATAATGTAAATGCTTCTCCAAAAATACTTGACAGTAAAACGCTGCTGAAAGTAAAAGTAATTGCGGATATCCTTCGCCGTTATGGTATCACCACTTACCTGGCGATAAACTTTTCATCACCTGCATTGCTGGGTAAACTAAAAAATTCAGATCCATTATCGCCTGAAGTGATTGAATGGTGGAAAAATAAAACAGCTGAAATTTACAAACTGGTACCAGACTTTGGAGGTTTTTTGGTAAAAGCAAATAGCGAAGGACAACCAGGGCCACAGGACTTTGGGCGTACACATGCTGATGGTGCCAACATGCTGGCAAAAATAGTACAACCATATAAAGGCATTGTGATGTGGCGTGCCTTTGTGTACAATCCCAATGATAAAGACAGGGCCAAGCAGGCGTTCAATGAATTCGTTCCGCTGGACGGGCAGTTTTTAGACAATGTAATCATACAGGTTAAAAACGGCCCGGTGGATTTTCAGCCAAGGGAACCATTCAGTCCCATCTTTGGTGCGATGAAAAAAACTTCGGTGATGCCGGAATTGCAGATCACCCAGGAATATTTAGGTCATTCGTCTCAACTGGCTTTTTTAGCAACTATGTGGGAAGAATTCCTAAAGTCAGATACCTACCAGCAGGGAACCGGCAGCACTGTAGCCAGGGTTACTGACGGCAGCGCATATACGCAAAAATATACTACCATTGCCGGTGTTGCCAATACTGGAATGGACAGTAATTGGTGTGGCTACATTTTTTGCCAGGCGAACTGGTACGCTTTTGGTCGCCTTGCATGGAACAATCAATTAAGCAGTGAGCAAATAGCAGATGAGTGGATCAGGCAAACCTTTTTATCCATTGACAATAACAACCAAAATCAAAACGATGAAACAGCATGGCAGCACAACTTCTTAAAACCCTTGAAGCAGATGATGCTTGAAAGCCGTGAAGCAGTGGTTGATTACTCGATGCCATTAGGACTACATCATCTTTTTGCGCCACACCATCATTATGGGCCCGGGCCATGGTGGGCACCAGCAGATGTAAGGACAGACTGGACACCGCCTTATTATCACAAAGCAGATACAGCAGGTATTGGGTTTGACAGAACGCTAACAGGAACCAATGCACTAGGTCAATATCATCCGATGTTTGCTGCAAAATTTGCTAATCCTGAAACATGCCCGGATGAATACCTGCTTTGGTTTCATCATTTACCATGGAACTTTAAAATGAAGAATGGGAGCACACTTTGGGATGCAATCTGCAGGCATTACGACAGGGGAATAAAACAGGTAAGATCATTTCAATTAACATGGGATCAACTTCAGCCATACATTAGCCAACAACAATTTGAAGAAGTGCAAAGCAAACTGCGCCGGCAATACAGGGATGCGCAGGTTTACAAAGATGCCTGCCTGCTTTATTTTCAGCAATTCAGCCGGATGCGTTTTCCAGATGATGTTGAAAGGCCTGTGTATGATTTGGAAGTGTTGAAAAATATTAATCCTTTATTGTTTAACGATCCTAAAACGATGATAAAGAATTTTGATAAATAAAGAAGAACAATTATTTTAGTTGATCTATACAACAATACCTAATTTAACTGTTAAACTTATGCTTCGCCAGCACTTTGCTTCACTCATCATTTTTAATTTTATCTTATCCGCAATTTTTATTTCCTGTGATGTTACTGTGCAAAAACCAAATGATAAGGACACTACCAGTACTGTATACGGTCCATATAGAATAATTAAACTACCAATTAATAAAGGCGTAAAAATTTTAAATCCTATTCAAATTACGATGGGCCAGGTGGATTAATGTATGCCGCTAACCAGTCTGGCGAAATCTACACCCTTGTTGATATAAATGGCGATGGCCTGGAAGATGAAGCTAAATTATTCTGTAATGTAACCGATGACAGCCTCCGTTCACCAGCCGGCTTTGCATTTAAAAATGATACCGTCTACATTGGTTGTAGTGAAGAGATTCGTATCTATCTTGATAGAGACAAAGATGGCAGAGCTGATACAAGCTGGACTTTTTTCAAAGATATTCCGGTTAGCAAACATCCTTATGAATGGACCAGTGCACTCAGTTTTGATAAACAGGGAAATTTATATTGTGTACTCACTACAGATTCATGGAATGCGGGTGCTTCGCCAGACCCAAACGGTTACCGGGGAAGTGTTTTAAAAATCTCTGCCGATGGAAAAACTGTAGAAAGAATGGCAACTGGCGTTCGTTCCGTTTATGGCAGCGCTATTAATGATGCAGGTGATTTGTTTTTTGTTGACAATGAAGGTGGGGGTAATCCGTATGAAGAATTGAACCTGCTGCAAAAAGGAAAATTTTACGGACATAACCCAGCTAAGTTTAAGGATACAGCTTTAATTACCAAACCAGTATGGGAACTAAAAACTGAAGTAGCCCCTGGAGGAATTGAGTTTAATTCTTTAACCAATGATTTCGGCGGCACTGCAGGTGAGCTATTTATAGCGTTTTATGGCCCCGGCGAAAGATGGAACCGTGGAGGTGTGGGTCGTGTTCGTATAACCAGTACCGATAGTGGCTACCATTTTCAAGAAAACCCGGTAGCCGATATACCAAAGTTGTCAGATCTTGGTTTTGGTAAAGATGGAGCTTGATACCTGGCCCAGCATGGAAAATCCGATTACTGGTATAATCCTACAGAAGAAAAATCAGGCGGGTTTTATAAGTTGATATTTGATGCCTCAGTTAAAAATTACCCAAGGTCAAAACCAGCAAAAGCCGCGGTAGAGCTTGCCGCCAATACTGTAGAAAAAGGCAAAAAGATTTTTGCAGAACGAGCCTGTGCTGCATGCCATGCTCCCGGCAAAAATGATACTGAGTTATTGGGACCAAATCTGTTTGGAATTACTGCCCGTCTTACCAGGGATGAGATACTAGAAGAAGTAATGACACCCTCTAAACGCATCAAACCTGGAATGGCAGGATTAAAACTGGTAAAGAAAGATGGAAGCGTTTTATTGGGCAGGGTAATGAATTCAGATGAAAAGCAAATATCCATCATGCTGGTTGGTAATGCCGTGGTAAAAATCCCGAAAGAAGAAATTGCCAAAACTGAAAATCATACGAAATCTTTAATGTACGAGGGACTGCTAAGTGATGCCAGTGAAGAAGAAAAAAAACATTTGCTTGATTATTTATCGAGTCTAACTGATTAGAAAGATCAATGCGGTGGCTGGTACCCATTCATTAAAACTGCTTCCAATAAAATTTAGTAAAACCAAAATCTATTCAGCGATTGCTACTTAGGTCTCCTCGCCTGAAAGCTACACTCTTTTTTTAAGTGCAATTAATTGTATATTTTTTCTCGTAGTTTCCTATCTTCATCGCAATCAAATGTTATATGAAAGCTTTGCAATGTACAGAGCCGGGATTGTTTGAATACATCAATATTCCGGAGCCAGTTTTACAGCCAGGTCATGCCATTATCAAAATAAAACGCATTGGCATCTGCGGTACGGATCTGCATGCCTTTGAAGGAACACAACCTTATTTTAATTATCCAAGAATATTGGGGCATGAGCTGGCCGCAGAAATTGTGGCAATTGATGGCAACACCGATTTTAGTGTAGGCGAAGCCGTTACTATCCTCCCCTATTTGAGCTGTAAAACATGTATTGCCTGCAGAAATGGGAAACCGAACTGTTGTGCCAATATCAAAGTATGCGGTGTACATGTAGACGGCGGCATGGCAGACTTGTTCTCAGTGCCGATTGATACATTGATAAAAAATGAAGGCCTTAGCCTGGATGAACTGGCGTTAATTGAACCACTGGCCATTGGTGCACATGGTGTAAGAAGAGCCGCTATTCAAAAAGATGAGTTTGCATTGGTCATTGGTGCAGGGCCGATTGGCCTGGGCACCATGCAGATGGCAAAAATTGCCGGTGCAAAAGTAATTGCAATGGACATTAGTGATAACCGTTTGAATTTTTGCAAAAACAATATCGCTGTTGATTATATCATTAATCCAGCTACTGAAGATGCTATTGCAAAACTAAAAGAAATCACCAATGGTGATATGCCAACTGCCATGTTTGATGCTACCGGTAATCAAAAAGCCATTAACAATGCCCTTGCTTATTTAGCACATGGCGGAAGATATGTATTGATTGGCCTGCAGCAAAATGCACTCAACTTCCCTCATCCCGAGTTTCATAAAAGAGAGACAACGTTAATGAGTAGCCGAAATGCAACCCGGCAGGATTTTGAACACGTGGTGTGGTCAATAAAAAACAAACTGGTGAATCCAAAAGATTATATCACTCACCGGGTTCAATTCAGCGAAGTGAAAGAAATTTTTAGCACCTGGCTTGACCCTGCGAATGGCGTGATCAAAGCAATGGTAGAAATGGATTAATAATTATTAAACAATTGGCTATATGATAAAACAGTTTTTGATTGCAGTAATTATTCTTTGCAGTGTACACAACAGTTCATTTGCACAGCAAAAGCTTTGGTATAAAAAACCAGCAGTGAACTGGACAGAAGCTTTGCCTGTGGGCAATGGACGACTGGGTGCTATGATCTTTGGGAAAGTAAATGAAGAACTGATTCAATTAAATGAAAGCAGTCTTTGGTCTGGCGGACCTGTAAAACACAATGTCAATCCTGATGCACCAAAATACCTTCCGCAAATAAGAGAAGCTTTGGCAAAAGAAGATTATGAAAATGCCATTGCTTTATGCAAAAAAATGCAGGGGCTTTTTACTGATTGCTATTTACCTCTTGGTAATCTTGTCATCAAACAACAATTTAAAGACACGAACGCAACAGCTTATTACAGGGAACTGGATATTGATAATGCAATTGCCACAACAAAGTTTACGGTTGATGGTATCAACTATACAAGAAAAGTTTTTGCATCAGCCCCAGACCAGGTGATTGTTATCCGCATTGATGCAGACAAAGCAAAATCCATCAACCTGCACATCAACAGCAGCAGCTTACTTCGCTTTAAAAATATTGCCTCTGCTGCCAATGAAATTACCATGAAGGGCAAAGCACCTGCTCATGCCGATCCCAGTTATTATAATCCCAATGATCATCCAATTGTTTATGAAGATACCACGGGCTGTAATGGCATGCGGTATGAACTGATAGTAAAAGCAGTTAATAAAGATGGTGATGTTAAAGTGAATGAATCAGGCATTGATGTAAGCAATGCATCTTCTGTTACACTTTATCTTTCGGCTGCCACCAGTTTCAATGGCTTTGATAAATGTCCTGATAAAAACGGAAAAGATGAACATGCCATAGCAAAAAATTACATGGATAAAGCAGTAAAGAAAAATTATGCTGCATTAGTAGCCAGTCATGTGGCTGATTACAAAAAATATTTCGATCGTGTAAAACTGCAAATAAAAGAAACTGAAGTAAGTACCAGCGCCAACTTACCAAGCGATGAAAGATTGATGGCTTACACCAAGGGCGCTTATGATCCTGCGGTGGAAACATTATACTTTCAATATGGAAGGTACCTGTTGATCTCCAGTTCGAGGCCCGGTGGTGAACCAGCCAACCTGCAAGGCATTTGGAATAAAGAATTAAGAGCACCCTGGAGTTCTAACTACACCATCAATATCAACACACAAATGAATTACTGGCCTGCAGAAGTAACTAATTTGTCGGAAATGCATGCCCCGTTGTTTGATCTTATAAAAAATATATCGGTAACCGGTAAAGGAACAGCAAAAGAATTTTATGGGATGAAAGGATGGGTGGCACATCATAACTCAGATATATGGGCCGTATCCAATCCCGTAGGTGCTAAAGGCATTGGTGATCCAAGATGGGCTAACTGGGCACAGGGCGGAAACTGGCTCTGCCAGCACCTTTGGGAGCATTATGCATTTACAAGAGATAAAAACTTTTTACAGCAGGTAGCTTATCCTTTAATGAAAGGCGCTGCTAACTTTTGTTTGGATTGGCTGGTGGAAGATAAGAATGGTTACTTAGTGGTGGCTCCATCTGTATCTCCTGAAAATGTGTTTAAATATTCCGGCGATAAAGTATCGGATGTATCTGTTGCTACTACGATGGATATGTCAATTGTATGGGATCTATTCACGAATCTCATTGAAGCATCCACTATTTTAAATACCGACGCTGCATTCAGGAATTTGTTAATAGAAAAGAAAAAGAAATTATTTCCACTGCAAATTGGCAAGAACGGCAACCTGCAGGAATGGAATAAAGATTGGGAAGATGTGGAAGTACATCACCGTCATGTATCACATTTATTCGGCCTGCATCCCGGAAGACAAATTGCACCGGTAAAAGATGCAACCTTTGCAGCAGCAGCAAGAAAGACATTAGAGATACGTGGTGATGATGGTACCGGCTGGAGCAAGGCGTGGAAGATCAATTTCTGGGCAAGGTTATTAGATGGTGACCATGCTTATTCTTTATTAAGGCAGTTATTAAATGCAACAGGCGAAAGCGGCTTCCAATACAGCAGCGGCGGCGGTACATATCCTAACTTTTTTGATGCACATCCGCCGTTCCAGATTGATGGCAACTTTGGTGGCACCGCAGGTGTAGCTGAAATGCTCTTACAAAGTCATTTGGGCGAAGTTCATTTATTAGCTGCATTGCCATCTGCATGGAAAGAAGGCGCAGTAAAAGGATTAAAAGCCAGGGGCAATTTTGAGGTAGACATCAACTGGAAAGATCATTTGTTGAAGACTGCTGTGATCAAATCAATTGCTGGTGCTGATTGTGTTCTTAGAACAAGCGTTCCCGTTAGTATTAAAGGCGTTACTGCTAAATCAAAGACTGACGCCAACGGGTACACGACTTCTTTTAAAACAGAAAAAGGCAAAAGCTACGTGGTTACTACCTTATAGTTAAGATGCCAATAACAGAATGCCCCGCCATATCAGTGACGGGGCATTCTTTATTTTACAACCAAAATTTAAAGCGCTTTCATTTTTATATACCAGGCATTACCTGTTTCAGTACCCTGAACACGTAAGTACATATAAGTATCTGTTATCTCCAAAATTTCATATTCTTTTTGCAAAGCCCCATAACCAATAAAAGTATTGTTGCCAGACAAAAGAATAGCTGTTTGAGTAGATGGTGTTGAAGCTGCAATACCTGAACCTGCTGGTACAAAGCTAAAGGATGAACTTCCACCAGCATAACTATAACATCCCTCATCGCCGGAAGAAGGAATGCCTGGTAAACCACCAGCCAGTGAACCGGTTTTGGTAAATGCACCATCTGGTGTAGTTACATCAATGGTAAAACCAGATACTGTTTTATTAAACTTAAAGGAAGCAGTGTAAAAACAATTACAGCAAGCTACTTTTTCATTTACAGAGGCTGACCACCAGGATGGCGTAACAGAAGTAACACTCCATGGGCCTACACCAAAATGTCCCTGCAAACTTTTATCTACTCCCCATGTTTTGGAAGAACCACCTGTTAATTTTTCAACAATCGCCGGATCAGGAGTAAAATCACTTCTAACAGAAATGTCTTTTGTAATGGTAGATGATGAACCGCCTTTACCATAAGCCACTACAGTAATCCTGTAATTGTTTACACCCACTTTTGTATATTTTTTTGTGATCGTGTGAGCGTTCACGTTATCAAAGCTGATTCCATCAGCAGCATCATAATCTATTTTATATGCCAGTGCATTCTTTGCATCCAGCGTAATTTTTACATCACCAGAGCCATCGCCATCAGGATGTGTTGCATCCTGACCTACGATTTCCGTGGTAATTGTTAGACCACTTGGTGCACTGAGGTCACCCAGGCTATAGTTTTCTTTTGTACAACTGCCAGCTATAAAAACAAGCATTAATGCTGCAGCTACATATTTGAGTTTATTTTTCATAAGTAAGTTTTTAGTTAGTTAGTCTGAAATTGTCAACATATACTACAGCGCCTGCACCATCGGCAGTATCATTAAACCGTAACACAAGCTGTGTAAATTTGGTTCCTGCTGGTATTCCACCAATACCACTATAATCAAAAACCAATTCTTCCCATTCACCTGACTTAGTAAAAGGCGCTTTTACAACAGCCACGCCATTTGTCGGTGTACCGCCTACTGCCCATTCCAGCTCCACATTCAGTTTTTTACCAACCAATGCAGGATCAGGATTATAAGCGAGCACTTTTATCTTTTTACCATAATCAAAATTTATAGGAATATTCAGTGGGCTGTAAGTACCGCTCCATCCCTGCACACCTCTTGTAAACTTACCAACGGTTGCACTTGTATTTAAACCTGAGGCGTTGGGGTTAGCCACTTTCTCAAATTTTTGTGCATCACCAAATGTTCCAAAGAAATAATCTACAGCAGCATTTTCAAAATCAATCGGGAACCCGAACAGTGTTTTGGTATAAGTAGTTTTAGCTGCTCCACCGCTCAATGCTTCCACTTTTAATGTGAATGGACCTCCGGTTGCTGGATAAGTGTGAGCGGCTGTTTTTGCACCAATAGCTAATGGAGTACCAACTTCATTTGCTACATCACCGTAATAAACCAAAAACGATTTAGCATACAATGCAGACGCGGTAATTCTTGTTTCGTCAGAAATGCCTACTTCTAAATTCTCAGGAGCCCTGTAAGTAACCTGCAATGGATAAGTAGTAGTGGTTTCTTTACCCACCAAATCTTTTGCAGTAATGGTTACAGTGTAAGATCCTTCGGGATAAGCATGTGTAGTGCTGCTTCCCGGTGATACGGTTGCCGGTGCTCCGTTTCCTTCACCATAATTAACAGCAAAAGATGAAACACCTTCGCCTGTTGGCGTGATTTTTACATTTCCCGAATTATCATTACTGATGTCGAAAATACTTGACACGTTAGCCGATGCAGCCGTATTCAGGAATGAAAGATCTTTATCAATACCATCTTTTTTGGAGCAGCTTGCAAGTGCTGCCAGGCCTAAAAAGAGGAAGCTGTATTTAAAATTTATTTTCTTCATATAGTTAAAGTTTTACTGGTTGTAGCCTGGGTTTTGAACAAGTTTAGTTCCCTGTAATTCCCTGTATGGGATTGGGAAGATTTCATTTTTACCTGCGGTGAATCCCCTGCTTGCTAAAACGGTGGCAGCATCACCCCATCTTACCAGGTCAAAGAAACGATATCCTTCACCTGCTAATTCAGCCCTGCGTTCAGCTTTGATAGCCGCCATTGATACAGGTATGGATGGTAAACCAACTCTTGCTCTTACTGCATCCAATAAAGCCTGCGCTCTTGCACCGCTTGCACCCAATGCTTCTGCTTCCATCAGGTAGGTGTCTGCCAACCTAATCACATAAGTATTTTGTTTGAAGTTTAGCTCTTGTGCTCCGCCACCTGTTCTTACATCTGATCTTCTTGGTAAAAACTTATTTAAGAAGTAGCCAGTGTTTTGATAGCCTGCAATATAATCAGCCTGTCCTGCTGCCTGTAAAGCTTTTAAATCAAAAACAGTTGCAGCAAATCTGGGATCTCCTTTAATGAAATCATAGAAGTCTTGCGTGAATACATTAAAGCTCCAGCCTGATGGAAGATCAGGTGCAGTAGAACCTGCGGGCCTTGAATAACTTCTTGGTCCAACCATTACGTTTACACTATTTCCTTCGTCGTTTGATGCACCCCACCAGCCCCAGTCTGAATTACCGGCACTGCTATGTGCTGCTTCTAAAATTGATTCACTATTGAACTTATTGGCAACTACCCATAGGTCAGCAAAATTTGTAAGGAGTTTGTTTCCATATTGATTGGGTTGCCCCGGTGTACCATTCACTTCAGCTAATTGTGCAGCAGCCAAATCCATTTTCTTTTCATAGAGATACACTTTTCCAAGCAAAGCTTGTGCAGCACCTTTTGTAAAGCGTCCTGCATCCGTTGCCAAAGGAATCGTTGGAGGCAATACAGCGATTGCGTCGGTTAAGTCCTGTTCAATCTGCGTGTAAACAGCTTCAGGCGTGGCCTGTGTTACATCGTACATATTGTTAGCTGTAAGTGGCTCCAATATCAGTGGTATATTTTTGAACATGATTTCCAGTTCAAAATAACTGAATGCTCTCAACGCTTTTGCTTCTGCCTCAAACCTTGCTTTTAAATCTGCATCCATATCTGTTTTAGGAAGCTTCGCAAGCAATGTATTTGCTTTAAAAATGCCCTGGTAATAATCATTCCAGAAGCTTTGCGGCATAATGTTAGCGTTAAGTGTATAGTTTGAAAAACCTTGTATACCTGCGCCATCTGTTGCACCACCGCCCCCTGCGTAGTTATCATCTGAACCAGCGTTCATCATGGTGATCATGTTTTCAAAGCCACCCGAATTTTTACGCATTACATCGTATACACCCACCAATGCACTAAAGGCCTGGTCCTTATTTGAGTAATAATTCTCAGACAGGAATTGCCCCTGTGGTTGAATATCAATAAAGTCTTTTTTACAGGATACGAATAGCAAGGCAGCCATCGCAACTGTAGCATATTTAAATTGTATGATTTTCATTTTAATAAAGTTGAACGGTTAAAACTGTAATTGAACTCCGGCAATAAATGATCGAGCCTGAGGATAGATACCTTTATCAATTCCAAACACACTACCACCTATTTCAGGATCGTATCCAGTATACTTTGTTAGTGTTAACAAATTTTCTGCTGTTACATAAACACGCAGTCTTGTA
>CAZDHQ010000052.1:0-11968 GCA_964505135.1 uncultured Ferruginibacter sp. | reverse complement strand
AAAAAGTAGCGCAGAAAACAGCGATGTTGGAAGTAGCAAAAACTGGTAAATGTAATTTTCATTTTACCGCTACGCAGAATGTGATCATTGCAGACGTACAAGAAGCTGATAAAGCTGCGATTCAAAAACTGCTGGAAGATTTTAAAATCATTGAGCATACGGAAGCTGCTTCTTTGATTAGGAAGAATTCCATTGCTTGTGTAGCATTGCCTACTTGTCCTTTAGCACTGGCAGAAGCACAGCGTTATATGCCTACCTTACTTTCAAAGATTGAACCGTTGCTTTCAAGATATAATTTAGACGGTGAAGAAATTGTAATTCGTATGACGGGTTGCCCAAATGGCTGCGGTAAACCTTATGCTGCAGAGATTGGTTTGGTTGGTACCGCACCAGGACATTATAACCTGCATATCGGCGGAGATAACCAAGGCGAACGACTCAATACAAAATACAAAGAATCACTGGATGAAAAAGCCATTCTTACCACGTTGGAAGGCTTGTTTGCGGTGTATAAGAATGAAAGAAATAAAGGCGAACGCTTTGGTGATTTTGTGATGCGGAGGCAGTTGGTGTGACGGTGAATGGTGAGTGGTCAATGGTGAATAGGCAGCATTAAAATAAAGAAAGATCAATTGGATTTTAGTAATTCAATTGATCTTTTTTGTTATCCTACAGAAAATTGCATTACTGGCCACATTAATAAAAGACCACTGGTGATTGTGGATTCACGAAATGAAAGGCTTCAAATTCATCATTGACCATTCACCATTCACCACTGAGCATTATCAATTTTCCAAATGATCTGCGTCACCCTCCAGCCCAAATGAGTCGCTTAGTTTTGCGATCATGGACATCCAATCTACACTACTAAACAAATACAACGTTCCTGTACCCCGGTATACCAGTTACCCCACTGTGCCTTTTTGGAAAGATGAAATTGATCCATCACAATGGAAACAGGTTTTTGCTGAACAGTTTAGTTTGACAAATAGTACAAAAGGTGTGAGTCTTTATCTGCACTTGCCTTTTTGTGAGTCGTTGTGTACTTATTGTGGCTGCAATAAAAAGATCACTACTAATCACAGCGTAGAAAAGGAATACATGTCTGCTATTGCAAAAGAATGGCAACTCTATCTTGCTTTAATGGATGAAGCGCCGGTAATTAAGGAGTTGCATTTGGGTGGCGGCACACCGACTTTTTTCTCGCCAGATAATTTAGAAATACTGCTGGAGAATATTTTTACCAATGCTAAAATTCATGCTGAACATGAGTTTAGCTTTGAAGGTCACCCAAACAATACTACCAGGGAACACTTGCAAAGATTGTATGCATCAGGATTTAGAAGAGTGAGTTATGGCGTGCAGGACAATGACCCCGAAGTTCAAAGAATTATCAATCGGATACAGCCAATTGAAAATGTAAAAAGGGCAACAGATACTGCAAGGGAAATCGGTTATCATTCTGTGAACTTTGATTTGATTTACGGGTTACCCAGGCAAACAGAAGAAAGCCTTAAACGCACCATCCTGCAATGCATCGATATGAAGCCCGACCGCATAGCATTTTACAGCTATGCCCATGTACCGTGGACGAGCCGTGGTCAGCGTTTGTTTGATGAAAATGATTTGCCATCCACTGAAACAAAAATGAAATTGTACCAGTTGGGTAAAAAGTTATTTGTCGAACATGGATATGTAGATGCAGGTATGGATCATTTTGTTTTACCAACAGACGACATGTACACCGCAAAAATAGAAGGAAGATTGCACCGCAATTTTATGGGCTATACCACACAGCAAACACAACTGCTGATTGGTCTGGGTGTTTCAAGTATCAGTGATGCAGGCGTGGCATTTGCACAAAATGAAAAGACCATTCATGATTATTATGCTTCATTGCAAAAAGAAGAAATACCCGTAAAGCGTGGCTTCTTTTTAAACGAAGAAGATGTGGCGTTCAAAAAATATATCTTGGATATTAGCTGCAGGGGTGAAACTAAGTTCAACCAAGAGCATTTGGATTTACTAAGAGAATACAGCTTTCCTGAGTTAGAAAAAGTGTGGAAAGATGAATTGATTGAATGGAATGCAGAAGGCGTAACCGTTACAGCATTGGGTAGTCATTTCATCAGGAATATCTGCAGGGCATTTGACCTGCACTTGTTAAGAACACAAAGAGATGCGGCTGCACCTAAATTCAGCAAAGCAATTTAAAACCAACTCTAATTGTTTCTATGCGAAAACCCTATGTGTTCTATGTCTCTATTTAGTTGTACGAGAATTGTTTTAACCACATAGGCGCATAGGTAACATATAAATGAGAGTAGAACCTAATCGTTAAAATGCAGTAATTAATTTTTTTTCTTTGTACGGATACCCTTGTAGATTTTAATTGCACTCATCAGCGCAGCACTAAACAGTAGCAATCCCACAATACCCCAAATCCAGCTTAGGCTATTCTTCACCGTTACTATCATAACAATGGCAATCAGGAATACAGTCGCAACTTCATTCCAGATTCTTAATTGATTCGATGAGTATTTGAAGATGCCTTTCATTTCATCACTGTAAATTTTCTGCAGGGTAAAATGATAAGCATATAGGCCGACAACAAAACCCAGCTTAACCCAGAGCCAGCCGGGAATCCTATGGAACATATGTCCAAACCCTTTCCAGGTAGGGATTGTAGCAGACACATAAAGGTAAGCGATCCATATCCCAAAAATCAAGGTTAGGATTGCTGAAGGCCAGGTAATACCAAGCCATAAGCGCTTGATCATAATGGAAAATTGCTTTTGAAGTACTTCCTTTTCTACACCCTCTTTTTCATTCGCTTCTGTATTGTATATAAACAAACGAACGATATAAAATATCCCCGCAAACCAGGTAACAATGAAGATGATGTGGAGAGCTTTGATGTAGAGATCCATTTTTATGTCTGATTTAGGATGTATGATTTCTGATTTCCTTAACCTAATATCTTACTGCTGTTTTGCGGGCAGCTTTTTTGATTTATTTGTTTTATCAGTTGCTGCGAAGATTGCTGTTAATTCATATGCTTCTTTTATCAGCCTTTCAAGTTCGGAACTGTTAAATATCTCAGCATCTTTTATTACCTCTAACCAATAATGGCTCTCATCCGCTTCCTCCAATACAACTTCTATTTTGTAAATAAAATCAGCATCCGACTTTGCTCGTGCCGACGCTCTATAATTAGCCCCAACTGAACATGCTGCTCTTATCAGTTGTTTCGCCGATTCAAAGCCTGCTGCATTCTTGGGAAAATGACTGCAAAGTTTTATCACATCGACATGAAACTTTTTGGTTCTGTCCTGCAATTCTTTTCTGGTCATAAGAGTTAGTGGGTGTTATAATTCTTAATATGTGTTTTAAATGTCTGATGTAAGATTTATGATGTCTGATTTGAAAAGGATATTTAGCATCATAAAAGCTGTTGCCTTAATTAAATCCTACATCAGACATCCTACATCAGCCATCAAAGAATCATCTGTCTGTTACCATTTCTAAGTTCACTCACCCAACTCTCCAGCGTTTCCACCCACAGCGGATGCACATTCAAACACGGTATCATCTTATAACTTTCTCCACCAGCTTCAATAAATGTTTCCTTTCCTCTTTCTTCCAGCTCTTCCAGTGTTTCTAAACAATCACTGATAAATGCAGGCGATATAATGAGCAATTTTTTAATGCCTTCTTTTGGCATATTCTCCAAACGTACGTCAGTAAAAGGTTCCAGCCATCCCCGTCCTAGTCTTGATTGAAAGGAAATGCTGAATTTTTCTTTTGGGATATGCAATGCTTCCGTCACTAATCTAGTTGTTTCAAAACATTGATGACGGTAGCAAGTCTTGTGTGCAGTTGAATTCACATTACAGCAATCATTCACTTTCATACAATGTGAATATGTTGGATCTACTTTTTTCAAATGCCTTGCTGGTATGCCATGATAACTAAACAAAATATGATCATAAGGCTCATTCAAATGTGGACGAATATTCTCCGCCATCGCATGAATATAATTTGCTTCATCATAAAATGGTTTGATGAAGGAAAGCTGAAAGCGATAATTATTTTTTTGATACCACTCCTTCGCATACTCCACTGCAGTTTCATAGGATGCCATTGCATAATGAGGATACAACGGCACTGCTATCACTTCTTCCAAGTCTGGGTTATTGGCAACCAGTTTATCAAACGCAGCAGCAGGTGTTGGATTACCATACCGCATGGCAATCTCAATTGGTTCCTCAATTTTTTCCTGCAATGCAGCTTTTAATTGTTCTGTTAATACAATCAATGGAGAGCCATCTTTAGTCCAGATTGTTTTGTATGCTTTTGCAGATTCAGGTGCCCTTCTTGGTGTAATAATTCCTTTCACCAGCAGCAGCCTGAACAGGTAAGGATAATCGATTACCCTTTCATCCATCAAAAATTCATCCAGGTAACGTTTAACGTCTTTTACTTCGGTTGTATCCGGCGAACCAAGGTTCATCAGGACAATGCCTTTCTTTGCCATAATAAAAAGTGTTTGCAAAAATAGTCTTTACATCCAGTAAATATTCATGTGTTTGTCAAATTCGTTTTGGGGCTTTCAGTTGTTGTTCTTTGTTTAACTAATATGCGGCTATCCATTCCTGCTCCGGCACAGGCCATGCACAAGGCTTCACGGGCATCTGCCCTGAGCGTAGTCGAAGGGGCCGCCAGCCCGTCAGCCGAAAATCCTTTACCAGCAAGCATTCTGCAGGATGCCTTTTTAATGTGACAACATCATTATGAGAACGGTCAGTTTCATTTCTGATACAACTCATCCCCTAAAATGACAGTTTGATGACATGGAAATTAGTTTAACAAATCTGCTCAGTTTATTTTTGCGTAGTTAAGTCAACAACTGAATGCCAGGAACAAAAAAAGATATCAGCAATTTTTTCGCAGCCGGAATTAACTACAAAAAAACAGATGCATTGTTGCGTGGAGAATATGCCATCAACAATGATCAATATGCGGCCTTGCTTTTAAATGCAAATTCTTTGGGCATTACAGAATTATTTGTACTCTCCACCTGTAACAGAACAGAAATTTATGGCTTTGCAGAAAGTGCTGACAAACTAATGCAATTGCTTTGCTCCCAAACACAGGGTTCATTTGCTACCTTTAAAAAGATGGCCTATGTATGGAGTGGATTAGAAGCCATCAATCATCTTTTTAATGTGGGCGCCGGGTTAGATTCTCAGATTTTAGGCGATTATGAAATTGTAGGTCAATTAAAGCAGGCGGTGAAGTTTTCAAAAGAGAAAGGTTTTGTTGGAGCTTACCTGGAGCGTTTGATCAATGGTGTATTGCAAACTTCAAAAGCTGTTAAAACAAATACTAATCTAAGTGGAGGAACAGTTTCTGTTTCTTTTGCTGCTATTCAATACATCAAAGAAACCATAGCAGATTTCAGCAGTAAAAAAATATTGCTGATAGGTACTGGTAAAATTGGTCGCAATACCTGCAAAAATTTGGTTGATTACCTGGATACAAGAAATATCACCCTTGTTAACCGCACAGTTGGTAAAGCAGAAGAGTTAGCAAATGAACTGGGATTAAGTTTTGCAACAGTGGAAGAGTTAGATGAACAGGTGCAGAAAGCTGATATTATTTTGGTAGCTACCAATTCATTGGAACCAATTATTTTAAAAGAACATTTGCTAGACAGTTCAGCCAAATTGATTATTGATTTGTCTGTTCCTTATAATGTAGAAGAAGAAGCCCAGCAACTGGATCATATCACATTGGTGAATGTAGATGAATTGTCAAAAATCAAAGATGCTACTTTAGAGAAGAGAAAAGCAGAGATTCCAAAAGTGAAAGCGATTATAGAGGAACATGTAAATGAATTTTTGGAATGGCATGAAATGAGAAAACACGTGCCTGTATTAAAAGAAGTAAAAAACAGGTTACAGGCAATGAACAAATGCGAAATGTTTATTGCATATAAATCACGCCAGTGCAACACTACTACTACCAGTGCAGGTGAACAAATACAAAAAGTTATTAATGGCATGGCTGTGAAAATGAGAACTCAAAACCAGCCGGGTTGTTACTATATTGAAGCCATTAACGAGTTCATCGCAACCGGCACAAACTAAATCCATTAATGAACAAAGTGATCAGGATTGGAACAAGGGAAAGCCAATTAGCTGTTTGGCAGGCTACCCTGGTTCAAAATCTCCTTAAGGAATATGGTTTCCTATCTGAATTAGTTTACATAAAAAGCGAAGGGGATATTGATCTAAAAACGCCATTGTATGAAATGGGGGTGCAGGGCATATTCACCCGCAGTCTTGATATTGCATTACTCAATAATACAATTGATATTGCTGTCCATTCAATGAAGGATGTGCCTACACAGTTGCCAAAGGGAATAGTGCAGGCAGCGGTGTTGAAGAGAGCGAATTATAAAGATTTGTTTGTTGTGAATGGTGAGTGGTCAATGGTCAATAAAGAAGCATTGAGATTAGGGCTACCATTCACAATTGACCATTCACCATTCACCATAGCGACCAGTAGCATTAGAAGAAGAGCACAATGGCTCAATCGTTATCCAGATCATGTATTGGAAAACATGCGTGGCAATGTAAATACAAGATTAAGAAAAGTGGCAGAGAGCAACTGGAGCGGTGCCATCTTTGCAGCTGCAGGTTTGGAAAGAATCAACCTGCGTCCGGCAAACTCCATTGAATTAGAGTGGATGTTGCCAGCGCCTGCGCAGGGTGCTATCATGGTAGTATGCAGGGATGCAGATTTTTTTTGTTTAGATGCCTGTGAAAATTTTGATCACAGCGATACACAACTTTGTACCAAAATTGAAAGAGATTTCTTGAGAACACTATTGGGTGGCTGTACCACACCAATCAGTGCATTGGCAATAGTGAAAGATGGACAGGTACACTTTAAAGGCAGCCTGCTATCAGTTGATGGAAAGGAAAAGTTTGAAACCGAAGCAGTAGAAGGAACTTTTGATGGTTATGATTTGGGTGTGAGGTGTGCGAATGAAATACTAAAGCAGGGTGGTAAAAAAATAATTGATCAGATCAATGCAGCAAAATAATATACCGGTATTGTGCACAAGGCCGCTGCCTGATTGGTTGCTGGAAGAAGCATTGCAAAATAACATTGCGATAGATTGTATTTCGTTTATCGAAACTGAAGCGATAGATACAATAGAAGTGCAGCAGGAAATTGAAAATGCATTATTGCAATCTGAAGTAGTGGTATTTACGAGTATGAATGCGGTGGAAGCGGTAGCTGCACAAGCTGATGGCCATCAGCCTGACTGGGAAGTGTATTGCATGGGACATGCTACCAAAAAATTAGTGATTGAAAATTTCGGTGAGCATTGTCTTGCAGGCACAGCTGCAGATGGGGCAGCACTGGCTGAATTAATAGCAGAAGAAAATAGCACAGATGAAGTGATCTTTTTTTGCGGCGACCAGCGGAGAGATGAACTGCCATCTATTTTAATTGAACATGGAATAGACGTGAATGAAATTGTGGTTTATCAAACAACAGAAGTGCCACATAAAATTACCAGGGAATATCTGGGTATTCTATTTTTCAGCCCAAGTGCAGTAAGAAGTTTTTTTAAAACAAATAAGATAGGAGACAAGGCAGTTTTATTTTCAATTGGGAATACAACTTCTGCGGAAATAAAGAAGTTTTCGGCCAATAAAATAATCATCAGCGATGAACCAAGTAAAGAAAATCTGGTTCAAAAAATGATAGAATACTTTGCTCCATAAAAAATCATACATCATACATCCTAAATCATACATCATAAATAATGCTTAAGAACGACCTACTACTAAGAGCGCTAAGACAAGAAAAAGTTGAACGGCCACCGGTGTGGATGATGCGGCAGGCCGGAAGATATTTGCCTGATTACATTAAGCTGAGAGAGAAATATGATTTCTTCACCCGCTGTCAAACACCAGAGTTAGCAACAGCGATTACTTTACAACCCGTCGACCAGGTGGGTGTGGATGCTGCTATTATCTTCAGTGATATATTGGTGATACCACAGGCAATGGGTGTGGAAGTATTAATGGAAGAAGGAAAAGGCCCATCATTGCCCAAGACAATCAAAACACAAACAGATATAGATGCATTGATCACAACTGGTGCAGAAGAAAGTTTGAAATATGTGTATGATGCATTGGCCTTAACAAAAAGGGAATTGAATGGCAGGGTGCCATTGATTGGTTTTGCTGGCGCACCATGGACGATTCTTTGTTACATGGTAGAAGGTAAAGGGAGCAAGACATGGGACAAAGCAAAGCAGTTTGCATATACACAACCGCAGTTAGCGCATGCATTACTGCAGAAGATAACTGACATCACCATTCAATATTTAAAACTGCAAACAAAAGCAGGCGCAGATACTGTGCAGGTGTTTGATAGTTGGGCAGGTTCATTAAGTCCTGCAGATTTTAAAACCTATGCACAGCCTTATTTATTTCAAATTGCAGAAGCATTAAAGGATGATGCGCCGGTAATTTTATTTCCTAAAGGAAGTTGGTATGCATTGAAAGATATCAGTGAAAGTGCAGCCAGTGGGGTTGGTATTGATTGGTGCATTACACCGCAGTTTGCAAGAGAATTAACACAAAATAAAATCACGATACAGGGTAACTTTGATCCTGCAAAATTATTAGCACCGATCCCGGAGATAAAGAAGAGTGTAAAAGAAATGATTAATGCATTTGGAACACAGAATTATATTGCCAATCTTGGTCATGGTATTACACCAAATGTGCCGGTGGATCATGCAAAGGCGTTTGTAGAAGCAGTGAAAGAATACCGTGTTAATGGATAATTGGTTAATGGATAATTGATAATGTCTACAATAAAAGAAAGCTGGATATCATTCATACATGAATTGCAGGACAAGATTTGTTCGGCACTGGAGGCTGTAGATGGTAAAGCAACATTTATAGAAGACAAGTGGGAGAGGGCAGAAGGCGGCGGCGGAAAAACAAGAGTTATTGCCAATGGAAATGTGTTTGAAAAAGGTGGTGTAAATACTTCTATTGTTTTTGGTGAAGTGACCGATGCAATGAAAACCCAGTTAAAGATTAACGGTGCTAAATGGTTTGCATGTGGATTAAGTTTGGTGATACATCCGCTAAATCCATTTGTGCCAACCGTTCATTGCAATTACCGCATGTTTGAATTGTACAATGAAAATGATGAAGTGATAGACCGGTGGTTCGGTGGGGGCACTGATTTAACGCCTTATTACTTATTTGAAGAAGATGCCAAACATTTTCATCAAACCTATAAAAATGCTTGCGATCAATTCGATCTTTCCTTCTATCCAAAATTTAAAGCAGACTGTGATAATTATTTTGTGAACTGGCATCGCAATAAAGAACGCCGGGGCATTGGTGGAATTTTTTATGATTACCAACGGCCTAATGAAAAACAGGATGTGGATTTCTGGATGAACTTTGCAAAATCCTGCGGGCATGGATTTATTGATGCTTATATTCCTGTCGTTGAAAAAAGAAAAGCAACTCCTTATACAGAAGCTAACAAACACTGGCAGGAAATAAGAAGAGGCAGATACGTGGAATTTAATTTAGTGCATGACCGGGGAACTTTGTTTGGTTTAAAAACAAATGGACGTATTGAAAGTATCTTGATGAGTCTTCCGCCAACGGTTCGTTTTGAATACAATTACACGCCTGCTTATGGCACTGAAGAATACAAAATGCAGGAAGCTTGTTTGCATCCAAGAGATTGGCTGAATGAAATAACAGATGAGGAAAGAGCGGAGTGGGCAAAACGTTCAAACACCTGCTAATTATGTCTTATGTAGGATGTCTGATTTATGATTTCCTACTTGCAGAACGAGTTTAAGTTTTTATGTCAGCAAAATAATTTTAAAGCATTTAGTTTAAAGACATCAGACATCCTACATCCTAAATCATACATCAAACTATGTATTTACAAAGACGTAACAGAATATTAAGAGCAACACCCGCCATTAGAAGCCTGGTTGCTGAAACTGTTTTAACACCCAATGATTTTATCGTTCCACTTTTCATTGATGAAGGTGAAAATGTAAAAACAGAAATCGCTTCCATGCCGAACTATTACCGCAATAGTTTGGATATAACTGTGAAGGAAGTAAAAGAATTGTGGAGCATGGGTTTAAAATCTGTATTGCTTTTTATTAAGTGTAAAGACGAGTGGAAAGATAATACCGGTAAAGAAGCATGGAATAAGGATGGTTTAATGCAACGCAGTATCAAGGCCATTAAAGATGCAGTGCCGGAAATGTATGTGATGACGGATGTTGCACTGGATCCTTATTCTTCTTATGGTCATGATGGTATAGTGAAAGATGGAGAAATAGTAAATGATGAAACGGTGGAAGCATTGGTAAAGATGAGCATCAGCCACGCCGAAGCTGGCGCAGATATGGTAGCACCTAGTGATATGATGGATGGAAGAATTGGTGCCATAAGACAAGGTTTGGAACAAAGCGGATTTACCAAAACAGGTATCATGGCGTACAGTGCCAAATATGCTTCCTGTTTTTATGGACCATTCAGGGATGCATTGGATAGTGCGCCGGGTTTTGGTGATAAGAAAACTTACCAGATGGATTATGCCAATAGAACAGAAGCGATAAAAGAAGCAGTAATGGATGTGGAAGAAGGTGCTGATATTGTAATGGTGAAACCGGGTTTACCTTATTTGGATATTGTGAGAGAAGTAAAAAATGCAGTAGAGGTTCCCGTTAGTGTGTACAATATCAGCGGTGAATATGCAATGATTAAAGCGGCTTCAGCAAGAGGTTGGATAAATGAAGACAAGGCTATTCTTGAAACGCTTACGTCCTTTAAGAGAGCAGGCGCAGATTTGATTGCAACGTATTTTGCAAAGGATGCCGTGAAGCTGCTCGGATGATTTCACGCCAAGACGCCAAGGAGCAAAGCTGCAAAGTCTTTGCGTCTTGTTTTACTTTGCTTCTTTGCGTGAAAAAAGTGATGCATGAAGAAATATTTTACAAGAGTCCAGACGCCACTGAAGCCGATTAAAGATTTAAAGCTGAATACAAAAAAATAAAATCGATGTTTGAGAAGAGCAAAGAATTATTTGAAAGAGCACAACGCTCTATTCCCGGCGGAGTAAATTCTCCAGTAAGAGCATTCAAATCAGTTGGGGGTATACCTGTGTTTATGAAGAATGCAAAAGGTGCCTACCTGTATGATGTGGACGGCAACCAATACATTGATTACATCGCTTCCTGGGGGCCGATGATTTTAGGCCATGCGTATGAACCTGTGGTAAAAGCTATACAGGAAAAAGCATTAGACTCAACATCATTCGGTGCGCCAACAGAATTGGAAATTGAAATGGCCGAGCTGATCATCAGCATGGTTCCAAATGTGGACATGATTAGGATGGTGAGCAGTGGTACCGAAGCTTGTATGAGTGCGATAAGACTTGCCCGTGGATACACAGGAAGAAACAAGATTATCAAGTTTGAGGGACACTATCACGGCCATGCGGATTCGTTTTTGGTAAAGGCGGGTAGTGGTGTTGCTACATTCAATATTCAAACAGTCCCTGGTGTAACAGCAGGTGTGGCTAATGATACACTAACTGCGCCGTATAATGATTTGGAAGCTGTGCAAACCCTGGTGGCTGAAAATAAAGATCAAATTGCTGCGATTATTGTAGAACCCGTGGCTGGTAATATGGGTTGTATTTTGCCAGAGCCTGGGTTTCATGAAGGCTTAAGAAAACTCTGTGATGAAGAAGGCATCGTTTTCATTTTTGATGAAGTGATGACGGGCTTTCGTTTGTGTGCAGGTGGTGCACAGGAAAAACTAAACATCAAAGCTGATTTGGTTACTTACGGTAAAGTGATTGGTGGTGGTATGCCGGTGGG
>CAZDHQ010000051.1:0-12102 GCA_964505135.1 uncultured Ferruginibacter sp. | reverse complement strand
AGGAGTAAGCCCTAATTCGAGACATTCATCAATTACACGATGATAAAAATTAATACCATCTTTATTGATCCTTCCTGAACCATCCGGGATAATTCTTGACCATGAAATAGAAAAACGGAATACCGAAAAACCCAATGCTTTCACCAGCAGCAGATCATCTTTGTAGCGATGATAAAAATCACAGCAAACAGATGGATTTTTGCCGCCTTTGATCTTCCCTACTCTTTTTGCAAACTGATCCCAAATAGAAGGCCCACGGCCATCTATTGCCGCAGCTCCTTCATTTTGAGCCGCAGCCATTGCTACACCCCATTGAAAATTTTTCCCGAAATCTTTTGCTGAAATAGACATAGCGATAAAACGTGCAGCAAAGTTCAGCAGATAGAGAGCACCGGAGATTATTATAATGTTAATTATTAAGATATAAAAGCAGAGAGCAGGTCAATACAGCAATCTATTAAAGCAGGTTAAACAGAATAAAATCAGCAGAAAAAACAGGCTGCAGTAAGTGCCGCAGCCTGTTGATATATTTAATTCAACACTATTTTCACAATCTCATCACCCCCTCTGATATCATCCACCACATCCAGCCCTTCGGTGATTTTTCCAAAGCAAGTATGCACACCATCAAGATGTTGTGTATTGCTCCTATTATGACAAATAAAAAATTGAGAGCCGCCTGTGTTTGGCCCCCTGTGTGCCATTGACATTACACCTCTGTCGTGGTATTGCTTTGGTGCTTTTGTTTCACACGGAATGGTATAACCCGGACCGCCTGATCCATTTTTATTGGGGCATCCACCCTGTATCATAAAATTAGGAATCACACGATGAAAGATAAGTCCATTGTAAAATCCTTCATTTACCAGTTTTTTAAAATTGTTTACTGCAATGGGAGTAGCATCATCATAGAGTTCAAATTTCATTACGCCTTTAGGGGTATGAATTTCACCTGTAGTTAATTTAGTTTCGCTCATGTAAAAATCTTTTTTTTGCAAAAATAATACATGAGCTTAAGATGGGTGGTGTTATTTCTTTTTCCTTACATCTAGATTGTGGAAGTAAAAAAAGCGAAGCACATTGAAATTGCGGTAACGGTTACCCGCAGCCAACTGCTGAAAAACATTCATGTAGCCAAACTGAAAATTGCTGCTCCTGGCTGTTTGCAATTTCAAGCCAAGAAAGAAACGGTTTTGATCAAAATAATTATTGATGATTTGCTTTCCGAAATTAACATGTACTTCATCATTAACAATGAATGACCAGCCGCCTGGGTCGGAAGCTTCCTTATAAAATGGAATTTCATACAAAATGTTATAGCGGGCACGCCAATTGAAATTATAGCCATCCGCCAGTTCATCATCATTTTTTATTTTATGGCGATACCGCTCTTCTAAACGTATCCACTGCATCATACGATGTTTACCATACTTGGTATGCCATTGTAACTGTTGCCATGGCCGATGCTCCGGTGCAGAAATATTTTTATGATTGTCACCAGGAAAATCATTTACATACGCATAACCGGCAGTAAGTTTGGTTGCGTCACTGATGTAATAGGTAAGACCAAATCTTAGTATCCCCTGCGATAGATCTTCTACAAAGTTTTCTTTGGTACGTAATTGAGCTTCTGCCCAAAAGCCCCATTTATCACTCAGCCTCGTTTGATTAAAATAACCAGCCCATATGCGGTTGATATGTTCTGTAGTTTTTGTTTGAGCAACAGATATAATTACTAATACAAGTGAAATAGAAAATAAAAAAAGTCTTTTCATAACAGGGTGGTCTGTTTTTAATTTTTACGGCGAAGCCATTTTAATTGTTGGTGAAAACTGAACCTGAAAATATCCTGGTCTTCCAGCGTATAATTTCTTGCCAATAATTGAAAGTTCTTTATGAACTGAAATTGAAAATAAGAAGCATCTGAAAACTTCGCATTCGCAACTAAGAAAATCCTGTTTTGATCAAAGAACAAACTATCATGCAAATGATTGGTGTTTACCATCACTTCGTTACCGAGATGCAATTCGAGCCAGTGTTTGATCTTTGGAAAAGTAAATTCCAAACGATACCGCAGCCTTTCTCTTGATTCATACGCACTTAATAGTTTATCTGCCTGCACTTTTTGTAAAAATCTTTCTTCAAAACGTAAGCGCTGCAGGATCGAAATATTTTTTGGCTTCACCTGGTAACTGATATCAACCCATGGCCGCCACTCATTTGGAAAAAGAGGAGTGGTATTATAATACCGAACATTGTCAAACCATGCAATGCCTGCAGATACTGTCCATTTACTGCTCAAACTATGCTGCAATCCTGTTCTTACTGCAAATTGCCATAGATGTTTTGTCCATTCTCTTGTTCGAAACTGAACATCGTTTGTCCAATTCCACTTGCTGTTAATGGCAATGGAATTATTGTAATTCAACCAAATCATTTGCGTTTGTACATGCTTTGGCTGGCAGAATGACTTTAAACTAAAAAAAATAAAAAATAGGCCGTAAAAAAGTACTTTCCCAGCGTAATAACTCATAGCGCCGTGAAAATACATCCATCAGCGCAATTAGAAAAACTAAAACAGGGAAGATGACCTGGTTACTTCCTTGCACTTTATCCTTGACGCACCTGATGCCTAAATTGTTGCTGGCACTGGTAGTTTCGCCTTTGCCTATTTAATTAATAAATCGAACTATTTTGTAAGTATCAAAAAGAGAAAGCCATGCAGGCTTTCTCTTTTGATGTATTTAAAAACGTTATCAATTCACATCAAACCAAAGCTTTGTCGTAAGTACATCCGGTCCTTGTGTCGTTACAGAAGCTTTATAACTATCTCCATTTAAAGACTGCTCTGTGCCAGGATAAATAAATCTTGTTGGTAATTTTCCATTTAGCACACCTGCCACTGCAGGCTGCAATTGAGGATAATCAAGCCTGCGCCATTCAGCAAATGCTTCTAGCCCCTGACCAAACAATGCAATCCATTTTTGTATTCCAATTGACTTTCTAAAATTATCAGCATCATATTGCACATCGCTTTGCGCCAGGTAAGTAGCAATTGCATCATCTGCCACACTGTATTGCTTTAAAGAAGCGGTGATGGCCTGCTTATACAAACTGGCCGCATCGTCATTAGCGAATCCTCTTGCCGCAGCTTCAGCCCTGTCAAATAAAACTTCTGCATAGCTGATGATAACAGCAGGTGCAGCAGGCGCTGTAAAATAAGTACCGGGCTTTGAAGTTTTGGTAAAACCAAGATTACTTGCATCCCCTACTAATAATCCATTTGGTATGCCCACATAAGTCTGCGGTGTGGCAGCCTGTGTTTTTGCTGCGTATATAGATAACCGTGGGTCGTTTAAGGAGAACAGTTGATCCGTTACAGTTTTACTGATCCTGTAATCATCCCTTGTGTCAAATAAATTGCTGATGGGATTTTGATTGGGCGAACTTAAATAAACCAATTGAGCAGTTTCTGCATTACTGTTGATGTAACCTATACCGGATGATTCAATAGCTGCAATTACCTGCTGTGCTGTAGCAGGTTCCCTATCAGCAATTCTTAATGCAACTCTTAATTGCAGTGAGTTATTAAACTTCTTCCATCTATCAATATTGTTATTGTAAATAACGTCCCCTGTAATTGCTTTACCGGTTGCATCAAGTGCAGTTTGTGCTGTTTTCAAATCATTTAAAATGCCCAGGTACACATCCTTTTGATTATCATAAACAGGCGTTAGATATTTATCAATATTGGCAGCCTGTGAGTAAGGTATATTTCCGTAAGCATCTGTTAGCAACAGGAATACCCAGGAACGCAGCACAAGGGCAACTCCCTTGTAGTTGCTATTCTCCTGCTGCTCTGCCAGCTTAATAAGATTATTTAAATTCACAATGCTCTTTGAATAAGCTGTTGTCCACAGTTCCTGGAAATCGTTGTTAGAAAAAATATACCGATCTGCGTCAGTGTACTGGATCTTAGCCCAATGCTGCACAAAAAGCAACGAAGAATTCATGTTATTATTGGTTCCCCAGTAAGTATCTGCTGTGGTTTTTATAGCTGCAGTTAACAAATAGTTTGGCTGCGCCTGTTGTGCTGCATTTGGGTTCTGGTTTACTTTTTCCAAATCTTTTTTGCAGGAGCTTAAAGCAATTGTTCCCGATAATAAAAAAGCTGAAAAATATTTATGTACTTGTTTCATTGATTTAAAATTTAAGGTTAACGTTGATTCCAAAGTTTCTAACCGTTGGTAAAGTAAGGTCTTCTAACCCCTGACCATTGCCGCTGTTGAAAGCGGTTTCAGGGTCAATATTGGGTACATTTTTATGAATGATCCAAAGGTTTCTTCCTACAAGTGATATGGTTGCAGCCTGTAGTCCAATATGCTTCGTCCAACTGGCAGGTAGTGTATACCCGAGTTTCACCTCACGCAGTTTTACAAAATTGGCATCGTATACAAACTGCTCATCCACGTTAGTAAAGCTTTTATAGTATTGCTGTGCAGGAAGAATTACAGCATTTGCTTTTCCATCTGCTGTTACACCGGGAAAAATATTTCCATCATCATATACTTTTTCGCCATTAGGTCCTGCGGCACTACCTGCAGGTAATTCAACTGCTTTTGCAGAAGTTTGATTACCTGGGTAATAATAAGTGATGCCTCCATTGGCTGCATTTCTTCCTGGCAATGTAGTTGCCAATACACCCGTATAAGTTCCTGTTCTGTTGGTGTTGGAATAAATGGAACCGCCCACTCTTGCATCTATCAGCACACTTAAGTTGATTCCTTTATAAGTAAAACTGTTGCTGATGCTTCCCAGCCAGTCTGGTGTAAACTTGCCAAGGAATTGTTTGGATGGATTGATGATGGGTGTACCATTTGCACTAACCAGTATTTGGCCTTTTTCATTTCTTGAGTATGCATTTCCAAACAGTGTTCCGTATGGCTGGCCCACCGCAGCAAGTACCTGTACTGTACGGTTGGTTCCTAATACATAACTCTGTAATCTTCCTTCTTTATCCAGTTCCTTTACCGTGCTTTTGTTTCTTGAATAGTTGATATTTACGTCCCAGTTAAAGTCATTGGTTTGAACCGGTACGAAACCTAACTGCAATTCAATTCCTTTGTTATTTATTTTGCCTCCATTGATTAACTTCTGCGTATAGCCTGTGGAAGGGCTTACATCCACACTCAGGATTTGATCAACACTATTGGTGTTATACACACTCACGTCAAAGCGTATCCTGTTTTTAAGAAATGAAAATTCCGCCCCCAGTTCTGATGATGTGGTACTCTCCGGTTTTAGATCTGCATTCAAGTCAATGCTGGAAGTACTTTGCTGTGGATTGGATCCAAATGGTGCTGTAAAGTTAAATGTATTGATCAGCTGGTAAGGTTCTGCTGCCTTACCTACTTTTGACCATCCACCTCTGAGTTTTGCATAACTTAATACATCGCTTTTTATACCAAAGGCTTCTGTAAGAATGATGCTTGCATTGGCAGAAGGATAAAAATAAGATTGATTGGCTACCGGTAAAGTGGAAGCCCAGTCATTGCGTGCAGTCAGGTTCAGGTAAGCATAGTTTCTAAATCCTATTTGTGCTGAAGAGAAAAGACTGTATGTTTTTAGTTTGCTAAAATAGTTTGATGATACCAGCGGATCACGTGAATTGGCCAGCGTGTATACGCCGCTTACCGCCAGCTTTGGTGCTATCTGGTCATTCTGTGAGTAAGTATTGGTGCGGATATTTCCACCAATAAATGCATCCAAAGAAAAATCTGTATTTAGCTTTTTATTAAAATCAAGTCTAGCTTCTGTATTGTTTTCATTTACTGTATAGGCATCTTCTTCATAAGAGCCGAAGGGGGTTCCATTGGTTCCGTAAGCAACTTTTATCTTTCTCCTGTCCGTATAATAATCATTACCAGTACGTATATTGGCAGATAGACCATCGATGATTTTATAATTAAGCTCTACAATCCCAAGTATCCGGTCTCTTCTCTGCCCAACTGTATTTTCATACGCAACAAAATAAGGGTTGCTGTAGTAACTATTATTCCAGTTGAAAGTACTGCCATCCGGATTTAAATAATTCTTCAATTGGTTAATATCCACCTGCCTTCCAAACCAGGTGAATTGCAACATAGTACTGGTAGCCCTTCTGCCGTACGCTCCAGGAAGATTGCCTGCATTATCCTGTATATAATTTGCACTTGCATGCAGTGTCAATTGTGGAGCAATTTTATAAGTGGTATTCAGGAGAAATGAATTTTTTCCCTGGCTTGAATTAGGTACAACACCCGTTTGTTTTTGATTGTTATAAGAAAAACGAACATCATATTTATCGCCACCACCTGTGATAGCAACACCATTATTGTAAGTGTAACCTGTTTTAAAAAAGTCACGAACATTATTTGGGTGAGCAACAAAAGGAACTGCCTGACCATTGGAGTAAAACTGCGTAATCAGCTGCCCGTTTAATGCTGGCCCCCAGCTTTCATCCACTCCGTCATTAACGCCACCGCCTTTTCCATCTACATAACTAAACTGGCCATTAGAACCCTGACCAAATGCATTTTGATATTCAGGCAGTGTAAGCAGGTTTGAAAAAGTAGTGTTTGAATTAATAGTGATGCCAAGACCTTTTGATTTTTTTCCTGTTTTGGTTTTAATCAGGATAACGCCTGCCGCTGCTCTTGAGCCGTACAATGCAGCAGCATTTGGTCCTTTCAATACACTGATACTTTCTATATCTTCTGAATTGATATCAGAGATTGTATTTGCAAAATCTCTTGAACCACCAGTTCCCTGGAATTGAGAGTTATCAACCGGTATACCATCAATTACAAACAATGGCTGATTGTTGCCGGCAATGGAGGTCTCTCCACGAATGATTACTCTTGATGAACCCATATCTCCCTGGCTGTTGGTAACATTTACACCTGCAATTTTTCCGGCTAAGGCATTTACCAGGTTAGTTTCCTTTGCCTCAGAAATATCTTTTGCTTTCAGAGCCTGTACTGAATAGCCAAGCGACTTTTTCTCTTTGGAAATTCCCAGA
The DNA here is from genome assembly GCA_964505135.1 of uncultured Ferruginibacter sp. GTDB lineage: Bacteria > Bacteroidota > Bacteroidia > Chitinophagales > Chitinophagaceae > Ferruginibacter. The sequence goes on along the minus strand of CAZDHQ010000051.1, from coordinate 5,042 downwards.
GCTGTTACCACCACTTCATTTAATAAGGCTTCAGTTTGCTCAAGTGAAACCTGCAGGTTATTGGCTGCTTTCAGTGTTACAGGTTTGTATCCTACAATAGAGAAGCTGAGTGAGCCGTTCGCTGCAATATCAATAGAAAAATTTCCATTGTCATCCGTTACGGCAGTTGATTTTCCTGGGTTACCCGTAACCGTTACTCCAGGCAGCGGCTGATTGTTCAATTGAGACTTTACCGTTCCGTTGATTTTGTTGGTTTGAGCAGCAACTGACAGCCAGGTAAAGGGCAGCAGCAGTGCTACTACAGTTTTAAAAAACTTGTTTCTTGCATGTGTGTTCATAAATGTTCAGTTTAGTTATTTTGGTGATGATAATAGGATCCTATTACGCATTAGCGCATATCATGCACTAACAGGCATAGTTTTCCTGTTCGCACTAAGTGACAATGCCGTAAACGGAATGAATAATTAAAGACCGGTTAGCTACAACAACAACAATAATAATTGCTGTAATCAATAAAGCAGGTGGTTGCTGAGAGATGTGTCAGTTGTAACGGATAGCTGTTTGTTCTTAAACTCATTTCTTCTTCTTTGTTACCCTGGGTAGGTGATTTAATTTTTATAAATGCTCAATAAAACAATGAGCACTCATTTTTATTTTGCAAATTTATATCTCCTCAATTAGTCTACCAAATTTATAGACTAATTTTTAAAATTTTCTTATCTTCCCTTTACAAAGCTTTAAAATGACATTGATCAAATTGCTTAACAATAATTTTAAAAGTCTACTGAAATGATAGAGTTTTATTTTGAAATGTAAACAAAACTCCTCATCTTACATTTCAATCCGCAAGTACTCTTTATCTAAATTTTAAACTTTAAATTTTATGGCTTCAGAAATTAAACAGAAACAAACTGCTTTAGGAGATGTGGCAGCAAGACAGCTTGCCATTGCAACAAGAACAGTACCTCAACTCCAAAAAATTACTCCACGATGGTTAACGCATCTACTTAATTGGATACCTGTCGAGTCTGGCGTGTACCGTCTGAACAAAGTAAAAGACCCGGATGCGGTAGAAGTAGACTGCTCCGCCAGGGATGAAAGGGCCCTGCCACAAACCTACGTTGACTATGTAGAGAATCCACGTGAATATAATCTTAGCGCTGTGAACACCGTGGTGGACATTCACACCCGGGTGAGTGATTTGTACAGCAAGCCTTACAACCAAATCAGCGAACAGCTACGGCTAACGATTGAAATCATTAAAGAAAGACAAGAGAGTGAGTTGATTAATAACAAAGAGTACGGCTTGTTAAATAGCGTAGTTCCTTCTCAAACAATTAAAACAAGAAAAGGCGCCCCTACTCCGGATGATTTAGATGAACTCATCACGAAAGTTTGGAAAGAGCCCGGCTTCTTTTTATTGCATCCATTGGCTATTGCCGCTTTTGGAAGAGAATGTACAAGAAGAGGTGTACCTCCTCCAACTGTTTCTTTATTCGGTTCCCAATTTATCACATGGCGTGGTATTCCACTGATTCCATCTGATAAGGTGCCTATTGAAAAAAATAAAACCAAAATAATATTGTTGCGTACAGGCGAAAGCAGGCAGGGTGTAGTTGGTTTGTATCAACCAGGGTTGCCAGGAGAACAATCACCAGGTCTATCCGTTCGCTTTATGGGTATCAATGAAAAAGCAATAGCTTCTTATCTTGTTTCCCTGTACTGTTCATTAGCAGTATTGGTAGATGATGCCATTGCCGTTTTGGAAAATGTAGAAATAAATAATTACCATGAGTACAACTATTAATAGTAGTTTGCCGGATGTTGAGCAACTTACTCAACTGGCAAATCAATTTTTTAAAGTGCCTCCCGGTAATGCAGATCAAGTCAGCAATTTGCAGCAACCATTGCAGGGATACAACCCGGCTTATCAAAGCTATTTGATAAATGCACCGGTTACACAAACTGCTTTTCCTGACCCACATGTTGCAGCGCCGATAGCACCGCCATCTTTTTCAGGAACTGGTATTTCATCATCTGTTTCCCCGGTGAGTAATGTGAATCATCTTGACTTAAGTGATGCTGTTACTAACGTTAAGGACAAGCCGTTTGGTGGATTTGATACGGTGCCTTCTTCTGTGGGTGGAATGAATGCTACTCATAATAATTTTGGAAGCAGTAATTATTTTGACACAAAAAGTACTGACCCCGAAAACGGCAGCAAGAATTTAGTTGGAACAGGTAAAGTGCCGCAGTCTGTAGCAGGAAGTGGTAAAAGCCCCGATGCTCCACATCAATACACAGACTTTGATATTAACGATCCACAAACAAGTTTGCCCGATCCACATTTTGCTGATGGAAGAATTCCTAAGTCTGTTGCAGGCAGTGGAAGACAACCGTCGTTGCAGAAACAGAAAGACGGGTACGGCACTCCGGCAACAGCAAAAAAAGAAGAGCTTCCTTATTCAAATGACAATCCATTTGAACAGGGATTAAAAGAGGCATTGGCGTTGATTAACTCTTTTTCATCTTCACCGCAATTGCCCACAGGCATTGATGAATCACAATTTTATTTTTTGCCTAAAGTTTTACCTTTTCAAAATTTCGGGAACAATCCATTTTCTCCTGATGCACTGCTTTCTCAAAAAGCACAATCAGGTGTAACTGCTCCTTTCGATATTAATATTGTTAGAAATGATTTTCCCATATTAAAAGAGCGGGTAAATGGCAAACCTTTAATTTGGTTTGATAATGCTGCTACCACACAAAAACCAAAACAAGTGATTGACCGTATCAGCTATTTCTATGAACATGAAAATAGCAACATACACAGGGCAGCGCATGAACTGGCAGCAAGAGCAACAGATGCCTATGAAAAGGCTAGAGAAACCGTACGGCAATTCATCAATGCATCATCACCAAATGAAATCATTTTTGTAAGGGGTACAACTGAGGCAATCAACTTGGTTGCAAAAAGCTGGGGAGAACAAAATTTAAATCCAGGTGATGAAATTGTACTGAGCAACCTGGAGCACCATGCCAATATTGTACCCTGGCAACAATTGGCTGCAAAGAAACATCTGAAACTAAAAGTAGCTCCTGTTGATAATGACGGCCAAATTATTTTGGATGAATATGCCAAACTACTGAGCCCCAAAACAAAGCTGGTTTCTTTTACGCAGGTGTCCAATGCACTGGGCACCATTACACCTGCAAAGCAAATGATTGAACTGGCACATGCAGCCGGTGCAAAGGTTTTACTGGATGGAGCTCAATCAGTATCACATATGAGGGTGGATATGCAACAGCTTAATCCGGACTGGTTTGTTTTTTCAGGACACAAAATTTTTGGACCAACAGGCATTGGTGTTGTGTATGGGAACGAAGATTTGCTAAATCAAACACAACCATGGCAGGGAGGCGGCAACATGATAAAGGATGTAACGTTTGAGCATACCAGCTTTCATGACGCCCCCGGAAGATTTGAAGCAGGCACTGGTAATATTGCGGATGCTGTTGGTCTGGGCGCTGCTTTAGATTATGTAAGTAAAATCGGAATAGATTTGATTGGTCAATATGAACATTATTTGCTGGAGTACGCCACAAGATTATTAAAGCAAGTACCTGGCCTGAGATTGATAGGCACCGCTCCGGATAAAGCAAGTGTTTTGTCTTTTGTTTTGGATGGATATAAAACAGAAGATGTGGGTGCAGCCCTGAATGAAGAAGGCATTGCAGTCCGTTCCGGTCATCATTGTGCACAGCCAATATTAAGAAGATTTGGTGTAGAGCAAACCGTACGGCCATCACTGGCCTTTTATAATACCTGTGCAGAAGTAGATAAACTATACTCTACATTACTACGTCTCAAAGGCAAATAGAAATTCTTGTCTACTTAATTAAGCCGGTCCTTGAAATGGCCGGCTTAATTTTTAAAAACATTTTTCCATTTATTTTGGCAGAGTCATTTTATATTTTATATTTGTCTATCATTTTGGTAGACTAATAAATTTTATACAATGGCTACAGTAAAAAGACAAGAAGTTCCGGCGGCTTCGTTAATTGTTTTTACAGCATTCAGTCTTTGTCCGTGTTGTTGTTAATCCGCTATTCACCTGGCACGTCATTATCTTTTATTGCTGGACATCACTTTAGTTAACTCTATTTTTTATTTCAAAACCGATTTATATGAAAAAGTTTATTCAGCTTTTACTTATTGTGTTTATTTCATCAGGAACATCTTTGCAAGCGAAGAATCCAGGCATAATCATTACGGGAAAAGTAGTTTCCTTTGAAGAATCACTTGGGTTAGAAGGTGTATCTGTCGTAGTAAAAGGGACTGATTATAGCACGGGCACACAATCAGATGGCACATTCAGCTTAAATGTAGATTCACAGGATGTCACACTGGTATTCGCATTGCAGGATTACCAAACCAGCGAAATAAAAATCAGTAAAGACAGTAGCGATTACCTGGTGATACTGAAAAGAAACGACAGTAATAACACTGCATCAAAGCCACAAAAAGTATATCATTTGCACATAAGCAAGTAATAATTACTCATTCCTGATTGCATACCATCTTTCCAAAAAGATTGGTATGAGTGCTTACAAGAATAAAAACTATACAATGCCAAGAATAGATCCAATTGATAAAAAAGTAGCTTGTACATCGGTAAGAGCTGCTCTTGAAAAACAAAGAAAATTAAGTGATGAGCCCACCAGTAATATGCAGGCCACACTGGCTCACTCACTACCAGCGCTGGAGGTTTACATGCAATGGAACAGCTTGTATGCCGAAGTAGAACGAATACTGGGCAAACGCAAAGCAATCATTTTCGCTTTGGCAATTTCTAAAGGTTCATCCTGCACTTATTGCGAAACCGTATTTAGAAAAAGATTTACAGAACTGGGTGAAGATGCAGACAGGCTGCATTTATCTGAAGATGAAAAAGATATTTACTCTTTTGGAGAAGCAGTAGCAAAGCATCATGGTAATATTGCCAATCACCTTTTCAACAGCCTTTCAAGAATTTATTTTA
>CAZDHQ010000050.1:0-12514 GCA_964505135.1 uncultured Ferruginibacter sp. | reverse complement strand
AATTTCCTTAATTAGCTTTTCAAATGCTGAGTGTTTTTTTAAGGCCAAACGAGCATCTGAAGAATTAGATTTACTATTCTTCAGCTCATTAAATGTGTTGTATTTTTTTACTTTCTTCATTGTTTGATTATTGCTCTGGCTCATAAATATACGAAGGTTTTTAACCTCTTTTGTTACATTCAGCTTGTTGGGTAAATCTTACAGCATGAATTATAAAGGATGCAAAGGAATAGAACCGTTTAGTACAAGATGCAAACAAACTTGCACCTTAATCTTACACCATGGTGGAGTATTTGTCATTATTGTTTTTGATACTAGAGAGCAGGTAACCTCTTAGAATAAAAAACTGTGCTGCACAATACGTCAGCATAATTAAAACATTACTCATTAAAAACGGCGACAAAAATTTGCTGATGGCCAAAATTGAATCGGATACGACAAATAACAAAGCACCCGTAAGAAGAAGCCAATTTGCATCAGGGCTTACTTTATAAAACACATGCATGCTGCATAGCAACATGCAGCCAATAACCACCGCATAAATCATTACAGGAACTTTTAAATCTCCCAGGCCTGGATATAAAATATATACCAGCCCAACACAATAGGCGACTACGATTGCTGCCAACCAGGGTTGTTTGCTAAGCATGGATTGTTGACTGGATTGAATCTTCAGAAACCAAATGATATAGCAAATGTGGGTGAGGAGAAAGGAAGCCAGACCAAGAATAAAAAACAAAGAACCCTTGTATTCAAACAGCAGCATTACATCTCCAATAAATGAAAAGAACAACGCTGCTATGATCCATCTTTTGTTTGAATGATTCTTGTTTGAAAAAACCATCAGTATTAAAACCGGCATTAACAGCGGCTTCATCAAATAATGGATCTGGGTTTTGTTGAATTCGATGCTAACAAGGTCGATTATAACGAATAACCAAAAGAGGGGTGTGAGTGAGGCGGCAGCTTTTTTAAACATATAGTATATGGGAGATGAAAGCCTTTTATTGCGGTGAATGCACGTTTTATTTCATGGTGAATAAAAAATTGTTAACAAGCCACCTAATTACTATACACCAAATATTTTTAATCCCAAAAATGTGAAAATACGTCAATGTTAAAACAAAATCTTTTATTCTTCAAGTTCAGATCTAACATGACTTAATAGTCCTTTAAGCCACTTCGACACTTGTTCTGCACTGCTAATTTTATGAATATGTGATTGATTACTCTGCCAATTACCATTCATCGCAAAGTGAATTTTTTTAACATCAAATAACTTGGATTTCTGTTCCTCTAGTAAAGAAATAAATCCCCCATCGTCGAAATGATTAGAGTACTCTTCAAATGTTTTCTCAATTGCTTGACTTGAAGTTATGTGCCAATGGGGCTGTGAGTGTGTTTCAGTTGTGTTATTCATGTCATCCCATTCTGCTCTAAAAAGCTGAACTTTTTTTTCGTCATTATCTTCACCCTCATATACTGATAGAGATATATTGATATGAACAACCTTCGTTTTTTTATTAGGGTTTTCAGTTATAAACTTCACCTCAAGGAATAGCCAGAATCTCTCAAACCATTTTAAAACTTTGACAGGTTCGTAATCATATCTATTTAAAGCATAGGACGTCCCATCAATTCTATAAGTCCGAATATTGTGATGTCCTTTTGTAGGACTCAATTTAAAATTCTCAATAAACAATAGTCTCAGATCTGTATTAAGTCTATCGACAATTCCTAAAAAATCATCCATGGTTAATAGTTCGGATAAAAATATGATTTTAGAATATCGTTAATTACAGGCTTGACAGTGGTGTCTCCATTTTCTAAGGCTTTTCCTAATTCCGCCAATCTCAAGTAAACATCCTGGGTTCTTAATTCGTTTTTATGAATATTTGGAACAGGAATATTTTTTATTTGAATTTTGCCTAAATCAAAACCTGCCATAATTGGTTTTGAAAAAATAGATAAAAGGTTATCGAACACATTACTTGTAAAGCAGGACAAATAAAAATAGTAGTCAGAAATAACAAATTCTTTTTTTGGAATTAATGCATTGCCTTCTTCAATTATGCATTCACCTTTTTTATCAAACGCAAAGGAGTTTGAATTACCAAACCTATTAGAATACAATCTTGCATCTTTAGTAAATTGCCAATTTCGTGGCCTTGTTAATGTCCACCAATGTTTAACTCCAGCTCTCTTTTCTAATAAGGGTTTGTTAGGTAAAAGAGTTGAAGAGTAAAAATTTAAATTTACAAGGTCTGCTTCCTGTTTTAAAATGAGTCCATCTTTGTTGTATGGGAACCAAATATATTCTGAAATTAAAAGCTTGCCAGTATTGATTGAATTGTTAGTAATAACGGGACGAAAGTATCGTTGTTCTTGTTTGGGTAAGGAATTTAAAATATCTATAGATATCTTAAATATATTTTTGACCCCTAATAATGCTCCTTGATTTATATTAAAAATGTCTCCGATTGCAGATAATTTTCCCGCCTTATAAAAGATGTTTAGCTCTTTAATAAATTCATTTTCGCTTAATGAAATTATTTTCCAACTGTCATTTAAAATCGGGAAAATTGTTGGCGTATAAATGCTAAAATTCTTTTTACTGATTGACTGTTCATTATTAACATTCATTTTACGAAACTCTCTCAAAGCATCTTGAACTATCCCCTTTTCATTTCTAGTCCATATAAGTTTTGGTGTCAATAATGATTCAGAGTTAGAAGCTATAAATAGACTTACATCGGTTAAGGCGTCCTCAAACACGTAGTTACCCAGTTTTGCCAAAACTTTAAATGAAAGACTTTCATTTAACTTAATTCTTAAGTCAGAATATATTTCAGAATTAAAAACTGATGTTGGTAAAATGCAACCAATAATACCATTCTCTTTAAGAGATTTGATCGCTTTATAAAAGAAGGCTGTTGCTTGGTTGGGTCTGGACTTTTTTATTATGTCACTTAAAATCTGTGAAACATGATCTCTGCTTTCTTTATTTTTCAGCAGCTCCCAAGAAATAAATGGAGGATTCATTAGTACCATATCATTTTGGCCCCAGTCTTCTACTAGTGAATCATTTACTTTTCTAATATCAAGATTAAGTGAATTATTCCAGTGTTTTCTATTTTCATAAGCTAGCAGAAATTTTGATGTTCTTATTGCACTGTCTGAAGAATCGAAGCCTTTAATAGTTATACTACCTTTGTAATCTAAATTTTTTAATTGCTTAAGAATTTCGATTAGGAATTCTGATGAACCACAGGAAGGATCTAAAATGCATAAAGTTCCTTGTTCGAAATCAAAGGATTTTAAGACATTTTCAACAATGCTTCTTGCTACATATTGCGGGGTATAATGAATACTTGAATAAGCATCCAATCTTGTTTCAAGTTTGCTAGACGCCCCGCCGAATAAATTTCTTTGAGGATTGAAGTATATCACTTCTCTGTGGGCTTCCTGAAATAAGACTCCAGCAGTATGCCTTAATATCAAATCTAAGTCAGGCTTTATATTTCTTACACCTTGACCAATTAATTCAACAAAATAATCAAATCTATCAGGAAATTTTGGTTTTGAAATATTCCATAACTCAGTGTCGATATCTGTATAATTTTCCTGTAGACTTATCAGTAGATGAAATAAAAGATTAATAGCTTCGGACGGGTCTTGCTTTTCAAAAGTCAAGTTTCTTAACTGCCTGAAAATATCTAATATAAAAGGGACAACATCATTTTGAGTGCGATATGATTTTGAAGATAAATATTTGTAAAACTGATTTAGGTTGTATTCGATTTTATTATTTGTTATCTTCTCAACTTTATTATCGTACCAGTTAGATACTTCAATAGAGTCTTCATTTATCAATAAATAATTTTTAGTGTTTGTTGACCAGGATTCTTGAAAAATCTCGTGCAAAGGTGCTTCTCCTAATGGTGATGTCTTAAGGCAAAAATCACCCGTGCCCCCATTTAACATTAGAAACTTCTCTTCATTTAAATTGGGCTTTAGCTTTATAGGCAAAACCCCAAAGTTGGATGTCCAGGTTCCTATCTCTTTTAAATTATTCACCTTGTAAAAGTAATATATTATGTTAATGTGAAGTAATTGACTGTCATTAATGAAGGCATTTATTAATGATGATTAAAAGATAAACTCTCAAACGGAGCGTCGCCAATGCAGTCGCCATAAGGTACTCAGCCGGTCTCCAAAAGACTTTTCTCTTTTTTGCCATTTATCAAAAAATGTTATTCCGTGTTTCAGTTTACCATAAATGAACTACTTTGGTAACCCAATCTCAAAACTGATTGCCACAATTAAATCAATACACACAATGAAACGTTTGTCTGCCTGCCTGCAGTGGTTAGTTATTGGCTGCACGGCCCTTGTTCTTTTTTCCTGTTCCGGTAAGCGATCCGGCAAAGCCAAAGTGCTGGTGTTTAGTAAAACCGCCGGCTTTCATCATGAGTCCATTGCCAATGGAAACAAAGCCATTATGCAACTGGGTAGCCAGCATGATTTTGATGTGGACACCACCACCAATGCTGAACTATTTAATGATGACAGCCTGAAAAAATATGCTGCTGTAATATTCTTAAGCACTACCGGTGATGTGCTGGATTATATACAGGAAGCTAGTTTTGAAAGATACATACAGGCAGGCGGTGGCTACATGGGTATACATGCAGCGGCTGATTGCGAGTACGACTGGGGCTGGTATGGCCGCCTGGTGGGTGGCTACTTTTTAGATCACCCGGGTATTAAGGATACATTCCCAAATGTGCAGCCAGGTGTGCTGCATGTTGTTGACAAGGATTTTATTGCTACCAAGGGTTTACCTGCTGAGTGGAAACGCACCGATGAATTTTACAGTTATAAAAAACTGAGCAAAGAAACCAAAGTGGTAATGACCATTGATGAAAAAACCTATCATGGTGGTCACAATGGTGATAATCATCCAATGTCATGGTACCATGAATATGATGGAGGCCGTGCATTTTACACAGCGCTGGGTCATACCGTGGAGTCTTACACAGAGCCTGAATATTTACAACATATTTTAGGCGGTATTCAATACGCCATTGGTGATAACAAGGAGCTTGATTACAGCAAGGTAAAAACACAACTTCCTCCGGAAGATAACCGCTTTACCAAAACACAATTGGTTACGGGTGCTTTCTTTGAACCAACAGAAATGACAGTATTGCCAAACCTGGATGTACTCATTATCCAAAGAAGAGGAGAAATCATGCTGTATAAAAATGAAACCAAAACGGTGAAGCAGGTGGGCTTTTTGGATGTTTATTATAAAACATTGCATACGCCTAATGTAAATGCAGAAGAAGGTATGCTGGGCCTTGCAAAAGATCCTGACTTTGCAAAGAACAACTGGGTTTATATTTATTATAGTCCTGCTGATAGCGCAGTGAATCGTTTGTCAAGGTTTACTTTTAAAAATGACACCCTTGACAGGGCAACAGAAAAAACAATTTTGGAAGTAAAAAGCCAAAGAGAAATTTGCTGCCATACCGGTGGTTCTATTGCTTTTGGGCCGGATAAATTATTGTACTTCTCTGCAGGTGATAACTCTACACCATTTGATGAACCAGGTGCCAAATACGTGAACAGTGGTTTTGGTCCAATGAATGATGAGCCGGGCCGCCAGCAGTATGATGCAAGAAGATCATCTGGCAATACCAATGACCTGCGTGGAAAGATCAACCGTATTAAAGTAAATGATGATGGTACTTATGATATTCCGGAGGGCAACTTATTCCCTAAGGGAACACCTAAAACAAGACCAGAAATTTATGTGATGGGTAACAGGAACCCGTATCGTATTTCTGTTGACCAAAAGAACAGTTATTTGTATTGGGGTGAAGTAGGCCCGGATGCAAACAATGATAGCTTTGCAACCCGTGGTCCACGTGGATATGATGAGGTGAACCAGGCACGTAAGGCTGGCTTCTTTGGATGGCCTTTGTTTGTAGGTAATAACTATCCCTATCGTCAATACAATTATGCCAATGGACAAAGTGGAGAATTGTTTGATCCTGCACACCCGATCAATAATTCAAGAAACAATACTGGCTTAACAGAATTGCCACCAGCACAGCCAGCATTTATTTGGTATCCTTACGCCGCTTCTCCTGATTTCCCTCAGGTAGGTACAGGCGGAAGAAATGCCATGGCGGGTCCGGTTTATTATACCGACATGTATCCAAAAGAAACCAGGTTGCCTGATTATTACAATGGCAAACTGATTATCTATGACTGGATACGTGGATGGGTAAAAGCCGTAACCATGCTGCCTAACGGCGACTTTGATAAAATGGAACCATTCTTCCCGTCACTGAAAGTGAACTCGATGATTGATATGGAAGTAGGGCCTGATGGTAGATTGTATTGTCTTGAATATGGTAGTGGATGGTTTACTAAAAATCCCGATGCTGGTTTGGCAAGAATTGATTACAACGGCGGCAACAGGCCACCTGTGATATCAAATGTCGAAGTAGATAAAACATCCGGCGTATTACCATTTACCGTGAAAGTAAAAGCAAAAGCAAAGGATTTAGAAAAAGATAAAATCAGTTATAAATGGAATATGGGTGATGGCACTACTAAAGAAACAACAGAGCCAGAGCTTACTTATACTTACAATAAAGCCGGCGACTTCCAGATTTCCCTGGAAGCAAAAGATGATAAAGGGGCCGCTGCTACCAGCACTCCTCTTGCGATCTATGCCGGTAATGAAACACCAACGGTTACGGTTACACTAACAGGCGGTAATAAATCTTTCTACTTACCAGGTGTACCAGTACAATATACTGTTACAGCTACTGACAAAACAGATACAGCAGCCATTGATCCGGCTAATTTATTTGTATCGGTTGATTATGTAGAAGGCTTTGATAAGGCGGCTTCACCAATGGGCCACCAACAGGGCACTGCTACTATCAGCGGAAAGAATTTGATGTTGTCGCTGGATTGTAAAGCCTGTCATAAAGAAGCAGAAAAATCTGTTGGGCCTGCTTATACACAGGTGGCTGCCAAATATGCCAAGGATCCAAATGCAATGGAATACCTCACCAACAAAATACAAAAAGGTGGTGCAGGTGTTTGGGGAGAAGTAGCTATGGCTGCACATCCTAATTTGCCGAAAGAAGATATTCATCAAATTATAACCTGGATATTGTCTTTATCTGGCGACAAAAAAGTACAGAAATCATTGCCTGCATCTGGCACCATTGTTCCACCAGCTAATGTAAAACCTAATGCAGTGATGGTAATTACTGCCAGCTACACAGACAAAGGTGGAAACAATATTAAGGCACTAACGGGAACGAATAGTGCATCTTTAGCCAGCAGTACTTATATATTTAATGATAAAGAATCTATGAGTGGTTTTAAAACCTTTAAGTACAATGGAATGAACATTATGATGTTCCCGGAAGCCACCGGTTCTTTTGGAACAACTCCGGTTGATCTAACAGGTGTTCGTTCCTTATCATTGCCATGCGGATGGCAGACAACACCATCTTCTGGCTTTACGGTAGAAGCAAGACTGGATGCGGCTAATGGCACCTTGCTTGGTACGGGCACATTGCCTACCCCGGCTAAAGGTCAAAAAGGAGGATTGGTAATGGTACCGATTTCACCTGTAGCAGATGGTAAAATGCATTCCGTATTTATTGTATTTAAAGCCAAAGAAAAAGTGGTTGGTGGGTTTATGAGTATTGGATTTAATTCCAAATGATTTTTTAATACTTAAGATGGCCAGCCATTCTATAAAAGATTTTATAGAATGGCTGGCCATCTTAATTTTGCAGCTTATTCTTTTAAACGAACCTGATAATCTAAAACGATGAGAAAAAGTTTTTTTATTGCTACGATCTTGCTGTTGAGTGTAACAATCCATGCCCAAACCATTACCGGGAAAATCAGTGGTGCCAATTCACAACCGATACCCGGTGCTACTGTTCACCTGCTTAACACAGCGGTATCTGTGGTAGCCAGTGAAAATGGCGAATACAAAATAGAACAGATTGCCGCCGGATCTTATTCCCTGGAAGTTACTGCTGTTGGCTACGCTGCTGCCGTAAAAACAGTGGAAGTAAACGGAAATATAGTAGCGAATATCAGCATGCAAAGCATTATGACACAACTGGATGCTGTGGTGGTAACGGCAGAAAAAAAGGAAGGCCTGTTACAAAATACACCGATCAGCATCACTGCCATCAGCAGCCGCCAGGCAGAAGCCATGCGGCTATGGAACAGCAAAGAGATTTCCGGTTATGTGCCTAATTTATCTGCCGGTAATTCCGGTGACGGAAGAAACGTGGTTTCAATAAGAGGTATTACTACTACATCTTACGATCCTGCAGTAACAACTTACATTGATGGTGTGAACCAATTTAGTTTAGATACCTACATTCCGCAGTTACTGGATATTGAAAGGATAGAAGTATTGCGTGGGCCGCAGGGAACTTTGTACGGAAGGAATGCAATGGGTGGGGTGATTAATATTATTACAAAGCAGCCAACAAATACTTTTAAAGGCTTTGCTGAAGTAAGTGTAGGAAACCACAATCAGCAACGTTATACTGCTGGTATCAGTGCTCCATTGGTAAAAAACAAATTGTTCTTTGGTATAGCCGGTATGTTTAGCAAAAGAAATGGCTTTTATACAAATGAATTTAATACCAGCAGTTTTGATAAGCAAAAGGAGTTTGGCGTAAACGGTTATCTAAAATATCTGCCAGCACGTAACTGGGACATCACGTTAAATGTAAAAAACCAGTTGAATAAAAATGATGGTGCTTTCCCAATGGTGAATGGTGTGGAAGATGCATTTAATAATCCGTTTAAATTGAATCAAAATGCTACTGCAAGGATGAATGATAAGACATTGAATGCATCGTTAGCAGTTCATCATAACGGAAGCAAAGTAAATTTCACTTCTTTATTGGCATGGCAAACAAATCACCGGTATTATGCCGGGCCGCTTGATGGTGATTTTTCTCCATTGGATGCTGTTACCATCATCAATAACTATGATGGCAAGTGGAATAAAGTAAAAGCATTGACGCATGAATTCCGTTTTACTTCTGTTCAGAATAAAAAACTGAACTGGACAGCAGGTACTTATTTCTTCCGCCAAACCAATCCTAATAAACAAGCTACTCACTTTGGTAAAGATGCAGGTTTATTGGGTGTTCCTGATACGGATTTTGCAACCATCAACACAACGGAAGCTACCAATACAGGTATTGCTGTGTATGGACAATTACAATACAATCTAACCAAACAGTTATCTGTGATTGCTGGTGGCAGGTACGATTATGAAAACAAAGAATTAAAAGTGAGGGGTGAATACCAGAAGGATGGTACAGATGCATTTGTAATTCTTCCCGATACGATGGGCAAAAAACATTACAATGCTTTTTCACCAAAACTGGGATTGCAATACCAGGCTACTACCAACACTACCTGGTTTGCCAATTATAGCCGTGGTTTTAGAACGGGCGGTTTAACACAGTTATCTTCTGATCCTTCACAACCACCATTGTATCCTTACAACCCGGAGTACAGTAATAATATTGAAGCCGGTATTAAAAATAGTTTACTAGATAATCGTTTGTCCGTGAACGTTACCCTGTTTATTACACATGTAACGGATGCACAGGTGCCCACACTGGTGTTGCCTGATGCCATCATTGTAACAAGAAATACCGGTAAGCTGGTAAGCAAGGGCGCTGAAGTAGAATTGTTATTCAAGCCAGTGAAGGGGTTACAGTTAGAATACAATGCAGGTTTTACCAATGCTAAATATCAATCATTGAAGGTAGGAGCTAATGGCGAAGAAGTAAACCTGGAAGGCAAGAAGCAAATCTTTACACCCAGCAGTACTTCTATGTTTGCGGCACAATATGGATTTAATTTAAGTCGTGATATCAAGTGGTTTACCCGTGCAGAATGGTTCAATTTTGGTAAACAATATTTTGATTTAGCCAATACCATTGAGCAAAAAGGATATAATATAGTGAATGCAAGAACAGGCATCAGCTTTCGCCAGTTTGACTTCTTCTTCTGGACAAGAAATATGTTCAATAAAAAATACATTGAATATGCGTATGATTTTGGAGCCGTGCATTTAGGCAATCCGGCTACGTATGGTGTTACAGCGAAGATTAGGTTTTAAGGTTTGAGGTTTGATGTTCGAGGTTGCTGGAGCATTGTAGTTTAAAGTTTAAAGTTTTTTGATGCGAAGAGAATGAGTTGGCAGCTTGATGTATATCGTTTTAAAGGTTGATGTTTTTTAAACGGAAGCAAGTATAGTTTTTTTTAAAGCCTCGTAGAGGCGACATTTTGGTAGAAAGAAGAATTGTGGTATAAAGCAAAGCGCCATAGGTGCCGCATTTTAAAATTGCAATTGAGATAATTGATGAAATAAAGTGATTATTACAAAAATGTCGCCTCGCCGGGGCTCTAAATCTTTTCTCTTGAATTATGCTACCAAACTGCCGCCCTCTGGGGCTATCAGTAGGGTAGATTGATCTTTAGCTTCGATGATGCTTCATCTTTTTTGAATACACTTTATTCTTGTTGTTACAAGAACTTGTTCGATATAATCAAAAACAGGCTAATTATTTTTGGACATTTAAACACATAAGCTGCAATTCACCATTGCCCATTCACCAAAAAATCGCTATCAATATGCAAAACACCGATACCACTTGCGTTCATCCATTACCAAACGAAAATAAAAATGGTGCTGTTACCACGGCTATACAAACTGCGGTAGCATATGAATACCTTGACCGGCCATCATTGCAATACCCTGGTTTTTATTCAACTTATAACCAGGAAAGATTGGGAGCCATCATTTCCAAACTGGAGCAGGGCAAATGGGGAATGGTGTTTAGTTCCGGCATGGCTGCTATCAGCACAGCAATGCTCACATTTGTGCAGGCAGATGATCATATTATTTTTTCAAGAGACTTATACGGCGGCACCTTGAAATTTGCCAATGAAGAACTGCCTAAACGTGGTATTGAATGCAGCTTCACCAACGATTTTTCTAATGGCATTGAATCCCTGATCAAACCGAATACAAAAATCATTTACATTGAAACACCTTCCAATCCATTGCTCAATATTGTTTCACTGGAAGATGTAGTGAAGGTGGCTAGGCAACACAATTTAATTACCATCATTGATAACACATTTGCATCTCCCATCAATCAATTGCCGCTTACATTCGGGATTGATATATCTGTTCATAGCGGCACCAAGTATTTAGGTGGCCACAATGATTTGCCTTATGGCGCTTTGGTAAGTAATAATGAAGATCATAAAGCAGCTATTTACAACACAGCAAAAATGTATGGCGGCTCACTCACACCTTACGAATGTTACTTGGCAGAACGCAGTTTAAAAACATTGAGCATTCGTGTTGCAAAGCAAAATGAAAATGCAATAAGGCTTGCACAACATTTAGATGAACATCCTGCAATTGAACAAGTGTATTATCCTGGATTGCCATCACATCCACAATATACCATTGCGAAGAAACAAATGAGAGGTTTTGGCGGCATGGTATCATTCGATTTAAAAACAGACCTGGAAGGCACTAAAAGATTTCAGCAACAATTGAAGCTGATCAGTCCTGCATTGAGCCTTGGTGGTGTAGAGAGCTTGATCTGTTCACCTGTGTTTACATCTCACCGTTATTTATCAAAAGATGAACGATATGCAATTGGAATAAAAGATAGTTTGCTGCGGATGTCTGTAGGTATTGAAGATGCAGGTGATTTAATAGCAGATATTGAGCAAGCTTTCAAAATGATCTGATTGTTGTAGCATAAAAAATCTCCGGCCTCATCGACCGGAGATTTTTTATGCCTATTCAAATTATTGTTGTGATGGCAATACTACAGATACACTATCCTTTACCGGTGGTACAGGTTGATTGTCGCTGGCAAGTTTTTTTTGATTAGTAGTTGTTGATTTTTGCTGAGTGTTAGCTGTTGACTGCGACGTTGCAAAAACCATATTGGTAGCCTTGCCGGCTCTTATATTTTTTATGCTGTTGATTGGTTCTTTTGTATTGTCTTCCTGCGCTGTTTGTTGTTTTGATGATGTTGTTGCAAACTTCCAGCCTGGCACTGTTCCATTTTTTATTTGATCAACGAGCCTTTCATCTGTTTTACTTTGTTTTTCCTGGGCAAATCCCCTTGCAGCAATCAATGCAAAAGCAGCGCACAAGCATATTTTAATTGTATTCATGATAAATTAGTTTAGAATAATTATTTTATACTTACCAGTACGTTTATTTTTTCAATTGTATTTCCTGTGTAATCCTGTAAGGCTTTTCCTATAACCTGCCCCGTTTTTATTTTATCAGGATCACTTTTCATTGCTACGCCAGGTATAGAAGATGTAACAAGCAAATCACCTCTTTTAATGCTGCCGCCTTCATTGCAGACTTTTGTTGGTATTACGCCAA
>CAZDHQ010000049.1:0-12534 GCA_964505135.1 uncultured Ferruginibacter sp. | reverse complement strand
AAATGCCGGGCAACCGCTTTTTAGAATCAATGCAAAAGAATACAGCCAGTATAGCAACAGCGCAGCAGCCAATATACAATCTGCGAAAGCAGCAGTTGAAAAAGCACAGGTGGAAGTCGATAGGTTGCAGCCATTGGTTGATAGTAAAGTGATTGCTGAAGTACAATTGAAGACTGCTAAAGCAATTTTGCACCAGGCAGAAGCTGCGTACCAGCAAGCAATCAGTGGCAAGAGCAGTGCGGACATTACACTTGGTTATACTTTAATAAAGGCGCCAGTTAGCGGTTACATTGGCCACATCAATTTTAAACAGGGCAGCCTAGTTGGTAAAGGAGAAACTGAACCGCTCACTGTACTAAGTGAAGTAAATAATGTGCATGCTTATTTCAGCATGAGTGAAGCAGACTTTTTCAAATTCTTTGGAGAAGTACCGGGTAATACTGCTGAAGCAAAGATCAATCACATTCCTCCTGTGCAATTAGCATTAGCTGATAACAGTGTGTATGGCAAAGAAGGAAAAGTAGAACTGGTACAGGGGCAATTTGATAAAGGTACCGGCAGCATTAGTTTCAGGGCTGTATTCCCAAACAATGAAAAATTATTGCGTTCAGGCGTTACCGGTAGGATACGTATTCCATTCCTGCAGCAAAATAAACTAATGGTGCCACAACAGGCCACTTATGAATTGCAGGATAAAGTCTATGTATTTGCTTTAGGCGACAGCAATAAAGTGGTGAGCAAACAAATCACCGTTGCAGGCAAAAGCGCTGGTAATTATATTGTGAGTAAAGGTGTAAACAATGGCGAAACGATTGTGTACAGCGGATTGCAGCGATTAAGAGATGGTGCTGTGATTGTACCACAAAAAGTTTCACTGGATAGTGTGCTGAATAGTACTGCTAGCATTTATTAAACCAAAATCAAAATACAGCTTACATAAGATTTGAGTTATCAGGCACATGATTGATAACTGTAACTCAAATCTTTTTCAAATTCTTCTTCCATCAAAACATTTAAAGAAATTTTTTTTCAGCCAACGCTGAACAGGGAATCCTTTACCCTTTGAAAACTGGCAAATAGTATTCAACTCAGTACTCATCACAACAACAAAATTTTATGCTAAAGAAATTTATAGAACGGCCGGTACTCTCCACAGTGATCTCAATCCTGCTGGTTTTACTTGGCATCGTTTCACTAACAAAACTCCCCATTACACAGTTTCCGGATATTGCGCCGCCAGCGGTTTTGGTGACAGCAGCATATCCAGGTGCCAGTGCTGAAGTGGTGGCCCGTTCAGTAGCTACTCCTTTGGAAGAAGCCATCAATGGTGTAGAAAACATGACCTACATGACTTCCAACAGTAACAATGATGGCACCATGACCCTGAGTGTTTTCTTCAAGGCAGGAACGGATCCTGATATCGCATCAGTGAATGTACAGAACCGGGTGGCCAAAGCAAGCAGCCTGGTACCGCAGGAAGTTTTGCAGACAGGTATCACCACACAAAAACAACAGAACAGTATCATCATGGCCATTGCATTGTACAGCAAAGACAGTGTGTATGATGAAACCTTTTTACAGAACTATGCCAAGATCAATATTGTACCAGAAATACAGCGTGTACATGGTGTAGGCCAGGCTACCATTTTTGGTGCAAAGGATTATGCCATGCGTATCTGGTTAAAGCCTGATCGCCTGGCTGCATATAGCCTGGCAGCACAGGATGTATTGGCTGCTATCAAAGAGCAAAACCTGGAAGCAGCGCCTGGCAAGTTTGGTGAAGGAAGTAAAGAATCTTTTGAATACGTAATCAAATACAAAGGCAAGCTGAGTAAAAATGAAGATTACGAAAACATTATTTTGAAGGCTAACAATGATGGATCGACGATTCGATTGAAAGATGTAGCAAGAGTTGATTTGGGTTCCTTCAATTACACTGCAGATGCTAAAGTGGATAAAGGTCCATCTACAGGTATTTTGATTTATCAAACAGCAGGTTCCAATGCCAATGATATTCTTACAGAAGTAAATCATATCATGGAAAGGGTGAATAAAGATTTACCCAAAGGCATACAAACATTTGTACCTTATTCTTCCAAAGAGTTTTTGGATGCTTCCATTGATAAAGTGAAGCATACATTGGTAGAAGCTTTTATACTCGTTTTTATTGTAGTGTTTTTATTCTTACAGGATTTTCGTTCTACGCTAATACCTGCTATTGCAGTACCAGTGGCCATCCTGGGCACTTTCTTCTTTATGCAGCTGTTTGGATTTACCATTAACCTCCTCACCTTATTTGCATTGATATTGGCAATAGGAATTGTGGTGGATGATGCGATAGTAGTGGTGGAAGCAGTGCATACAAAAATGGCAGCCGAACATTTACCTGCAAGAGCCGCTACCATCAAAAGTATGAACGAGATATCAGGCGCTATCATATCCATCACATTGGTTATGGCTGCTGTGTTTGTTCCGGTTGGTTTTATGCAGGGGCCGGCTGGTATATTTTATAAGCAGTTTGCATTCACACTGGCTATTGCAATCCTCATCTCAGCTATCAATGCATTAACGTTGAGCCCTGCTTTGTCTGCATTGTTTTTAAAAAATAACCATAATAGTGACCCTGTAAATAAAGCAGGTTTTAAAAAGCGATTCTTCAATGCATTTAATGCTGGTTTTGAAAACCTGACCAATCGCTACAGTCGCAGTTTGCGTTTTTTAATCAAAACAAAATGGGTGTCAATAACAGCGCTGGTAATCATTACCGTTAGTACGGTATTCATGGTGCAAAAAACGCCCACTGGTTTTATACCAACAGAAGACCAAAGTATCTTTTTGTATTCGTTGAATATGCCTGCGGGTGCATCACTGGAACGTACAAGACAGGTGGTACACAATGTTGATAGCATTATCGGCACAGTAGAAGCAGTAGAAAAATCTTACAGCGTAGCAGGTATGAATATTATCACCAACGCTACCAGCCCTATCAGTGCATTGGCATTTGTAAAATTGAAAAAGCCCGGCACTCGTGGGCATACAGAAGATATCAATAAAATATTGGGAGAAGTCAATCAAAAGCTCAGTGTGATTTCTGCCGCAGATCTTTTCACATTCACGTTACCAACGGTGCAGGGCTTTGGTAACACCAATGGCTTTGAATTGATACTGCAGGACAGAGCTGGTGGTAAGCTGGAAGACTTAAGTGCAACTGCCTATGGCTTTATTGGTGAGTTAATGAAGCGGCCCGAGATCATGTATGCTTTCACCACGTTTAATACAGGCAATCCTCAATACAAATTAAATATTGATGAAACAAGAGCCAAGCAACTGGGTGTTTCCATAAGCGAATTGCTGCAAACATTACAGGTATATTACGGCAGTTACCAGGCAAGTGATTTTAACCGCTTTGGTAAACAATACAAAGTGATACTGCAATCAGATATCGCCTACCGCATTGATGAATCAACCCTCAATGATGTACAGGTGAAAAATAACCAGGGTCAAATGGTTCCTGTAAAATCATTGATCAGTTTGGAAAAAGTGTATGGCCCTGAAACGGTAACAAGAAACAATCTTTTCAATGCAGTAACCATCAATGGTGTGCCTAAACCTGGTTATAGTTCTGGTGAAGCATTAAAAGCAGTGCAGGAGGTAGCAGCCAGTTATCTACCAAGAGGCTTTGCTTACGAATGGGGAGGATTAACAAGGGAAGAAGAAAGCGCAGGATCGCAAACCACCTGGATCTTCGTGATGTCTCTCGTGTTTGTTTATTTCTTATTGGCAGCTCAATACGAAAGTTATATTCTTCCCCTGGCAGTGATACTTTCAGTACCAACAGGTTTACTGGGTGTATTTGCATTCATCAACATAGCAGGAATAGAAAATAATATCTATGTACAGGTTGGATTGATTATGCTGATTGGATTACTGGCAAAGAATGCCATCCTGATTGTAGAATATGCTGTACAAAGAAGAAGAGCTGGGCTTTCTATTAGACATGCTGCCATTGAAGCAGCAAGATTAAGGCTTCGTCCAATACTCATGACCTCCTTTGCCTTCATCGCTGGTTTGATACCGTTACTAACGGCAACGGGTGCCTCAGCAATGGGTAACCGTTCCATCGGTACTGGCGCAGTGGGCGGCATGCTTACAGGCGTATTATTGGGCATCTTTATCATACCGGTGTTGTTCGCCATCTTCCAGTCATTACAGGAAAAAGTAGTGAAGAAAAAAATTGTTGAACACGATGACTGGGTTGTAGACCGACTAGAAGCAGCACATTAATTTTTACAAACGCATTTCTAATTTATGTTAAAGAGAGATGCTGTCGAACGACTCAATTACAAATACAATGAAGACAAAATTTATAATAACCATTACAACCTTGCTGATGCTTTTTTAAACGCCTGTAAGGTTTCTAAAGATATCAGTACGCCAACAGATGCAGCGCCGGTTGCTTTTAGAAATGCTGTTAGTACTGATACAATGTCAATTGCAACTATTCAATGGAAAAACTTTTTTACGGATGCTAACCTGCAAAACTTAATTGATAGCACCATCGCTAACAATTACGATATGCAAACAGCGGTGAAAAATATTGAAGCCGCACAGCTAATCGTAAAGCAATCAAGGCTGGGTTATTTACCCACTGCTAATTTGCAGGCGACTGCTTCCGTCAATCGTCCTTCAGACAATAGTTTAAATGGAATAAGCCTAAGCCAGTTTTTAGGTAAAAGTTACGTGGAAGACTATACCCTTGGAGCAGTGTTGACCTGGGAGGCAGATATCTGGGGTAAAATTAAAAACCAAAAAGCAAGAGCTTTAGCTGAATACCTGCAAACAACAGAAGCAAGAAAAGCCATTCAAACAAACCTGGTTGCTGATGTTGCCAAAGCATACTTTAACCTGCTGATGCTGGATGCACAGGTAGCAATAGCAAAAAAGAATTTATTGCTAAATGATAGTACACTCAATATTATCCAACTACAATACAATGCAGGAGAAGTAACTGCTCTTGCTGTACAACAGGCAACAGCACAGCGTTTGGTGGCCGCAGAGTTGGTTCCTCAATTAGAGCAGGAGATTGCAATACAGGAAAATGCATTAAGTGTATTGGCTGCTGTTCCGCCGGCGGCAATCATTCGCAGCAGTGATCTGAAAAATATTGCTGTTGCTCAAAATCTATCAACTGGTGTTCCTTCAAACATGGTAAGTAACCGCCCTGATGTAAAGGCAAATGAACTGGCATTATCTGTAGCCAACGCCAATACTGCCATTGCAAAAGCAGCACTGTATCCATCGCTTACCATTACAGCAGCAGGCGGCATCAATGCTTTTAAAGCAAGTAACTGGTTTAATATTCCTGCATCATTATTTGGCGCTGCCACTGGTGGTATCACGCAGCCTTTATTTCAGCGCAAACAATTAAAGACGCAGTATGAGCTATCAAAAATTGAACGAGAAAAAACGGTAATTCAGTTCAGGCAATCTGTTTTAAATGCGGTGGGTGAAGTGTCAGATGCATTGGTCAAAAATGAAAAGTTGAAAGAACAGGAAACAATTGCAACCGAAAGAGCAACTGCATTGCAGCAGGCTACCGGTAACGCTAACCTGCTTTTCAAAAACGGCATGGCAACCTACCTCGAAGTAATCACAGCGCAGGGCAATGTATTGCAGGCTGAACTGGCTCTTGCAGTTCTAAAGAAGGAAAGATTGAATGCAGTGGTAGACCTCTATCGTTCACTGGGCGGTGGATGGAAATAAAGTTTATAAACCTTGATCATAAAAAACAAAAAGCAATGTCAAAATTAAACAACAAAGTAGCGGTGATCACCGGCGCTTCTAAAGGAATAGGTGCAGGTATCGCAAAAGCATACGGAAGAGAAGGCGCTTCTGTAGTAGTAAACTATGCATCTGATGCAGCAGGTGCTGAGAAAGTGGTAAATGAAATAAAAGCTGGCGGTGGCAAAGCCATTGCAGTGCAGGGCAACGTAGCCGTTGCAGAAGACGTAAAAAAAATATTTGCTGAAGCAAAAACCGCATTTGGGAAAGTAGACATACTGGTTAACAATGCAGGTGTATTCAAATTTCATCCTATTGAAGCGATTACAGAAGAGGAGTTTCATCGCCAGTTCAACATAAATGTACTGGGAACAATTTTAGCAACGCAGGAAGCAATACAAAGCTTTGACAGCAATGGCGGTAGCGTTATCAATGTTAGTTCTGTAATAAGCGACAATCCAATGGCAAATTCTGTAGTGTATTCAGCTACCAAGGGTGCTGTTGATACCATTGCAATTGCATTGTCAAAAGAATTAGGTGGTAAAAAAATTAGGGTGAATACCATTGCACCAGGCGGAGTAGAAACAGAGGGTACTGTAACAGCAGGCATTATTGGAAGCGATATGGAGAAGTACCTGGTTTCTCAAACACCATTGGGTAGAATTGGTCAACCCGATGATATAGCAAAGGTGGCAGTGTTTCTTGCATCGGATGATTCAGAATGGGTTAATGGAGAAAGAATCACTGTTTCTGGCGGAGCAAGATAATGTGGCTGAGTTGAAGTAACCGCTTCCCTTTTTAGGGAAGCGGTTTTTTATTTCAAAATAATCACATAGAGTAAAGGTTGTTTAATTACTAGTGAAATAAAAGCGGGCAGATATCATTGCAAACATTTATTTTGCAGCATAAGTTTGAAAGAATTTCTCACCTCAATTTTATTGTAATGAAATACTCGTTCCTTGCTTTTTTGTTTACCTGCCTGTTATTACAAAATGTTTTAATTGCACAAAAAAAACTAAGCCCACCTGCGCCAGTTTATCCACTGCCAAATGCTGCTCAAATGGCCTGGCATGAAATGGAATTAAATGCCTTTGTACATTTCACTACCAATACCTTCACTGATAAGGAATGGGGGTACGGAGATGAAGATGTAAACGTCTTTAATCCTACTGCATTGAATACGGATCAATGGGCACAGACATTAAAAAGGAACGGTTTTAAAACAATGATCCTTACCTGTAAACATCATGATGGTTTTTGCCTTTGGCCATCTGCATATACAGATCATTCCGTAAAATATTCTTCTTATAAAAATGGCAAAGCCGATATTGTAAAAGATGCCAGTACTTCTGCAAAAAAATACGGTTTAAAGTTTGGCGTTTATTTATCGCCGTGGGACAGGAACCGGGCTGATTATGGCAAGCCATCATATGTTACTTACTACCGCAATCAACTGAAAGAGTTGTTTACTAAATATGGTCCGATAGTAGAAATGTGGTTTGATGGTGCCAATGGTGGTGATGGATATTATGGTGGCGCAAGAGAAAAAAGAAAAATTAATGGCGCTACGTATTATGATTGGCCTACTACTTTAAATTTAGTGAGAAGCATGTCACCCAATGTGATCTTCTTTAGCGATGCAGGGCCCGGTGTAAGATGGGTAGGTAATGAAAGTGGCATAGCCGGTACTACCAACTGGAATACTATTTCAACTGATACACTATTTGCCGGAAAGCCTGGCGTAGAAGAACTGCTTAACACCGGAGCGGTAGATGGAAAGAAATGGATTCCTGCTGAAGTGGATGTGTCTATTCGCCCGGGCTGGTTTTATCATGCTGCTGAAGACAGTCTTGTAAAAACACCGGAAAAATTATTTGATATTTATTTGACTTCTGTTGGCCGTGGCTCTACCTTGTTACTAAATATACCTCCAGATAGAAGGGGATTGTTCCATGAAAATGATGTAAAAGCGCTGGCAGGTTTTAGAGCAATGCTTGATGCAGCATTTGCCAACAACCTTGCCTTGAAAGCAGTAGTAACGGCTACCAATACACGAGGAGGTGCAAAGCAGTTTGCTGCAGAAAACATCACTGATGGTAACAAGGAAACGTACTGGGCTGCTGATGACAATGTAAATGAAGCCAGTCTTGAAATTAACTTAAGTAAACCGTCAACTGTAAAATATATAGTGCTGCAGGAATACATAAAATTAGGGCAGCGTGTAAAAATGTTTACAGTGGAAGCATGGAAAGATGGTAGCTGGAAACAGGTAGCTGAAGGGACCACAATTGGTTATAAAAGAATTTTGAAAATTGATCCTGTTGAAACAGGAAAAATTAAAATCAGTATTAGGGATGCAAAAGCATGTCCGGTAATTTCCAATGTAGCTGTATACTAATATTAAAGATCATTTTGAGTAGCCTGCAATACATTTGACCATGTAATGCAGGCTATTTACATTTGTGATGGAATTAAATTCACTATCCGGTAGTTACCATGCCTGAACGAGTTAGCAATCGAACATTCACATCTTATCGCAGTTTGTTTGAAAAACCACGCCTGCAATTATTATCCGGATTTTTCAAATGTTTTTAAAAGAAGATTTTATGACTACAAATTTTGTTACAAAAGCAGCCGGTATCATTTCGTCATTGGTTGCATTTGTTGGTATGGCATCCTTTGCCCAGCGTCCTGTGGATTATGTAAATCCAACCATTGGAACTGGTTTTCATGGTCACGTTTTTGTGGGTGCCAATGTTCCTTTTGGTGCAGTACAGCTAGGGCCAGTAAATATTTCAGAAGGCTGGGACTGGTGTTCCGGCTACCATGTTTCAGATTCTACTATTGTTGGTTTTTCCCATACGCACTTGAGCGGAACGGGCATTGGTGATTTGGGGGATATCTTGATTATGCCTGCTACCGGCAATGTATACACGAACAAAGGAACTGTTGCAAAGCCAGGTTATCTTTCTTTCTTTTCTCATAATGATGAAACAGTAAAGCCGGGTTATTATTCCGTAAAGCTGAAAAAAAATAATATCAAGGCTGAATTAACAGCCACTACCAGGGTTGGGTTTCATCAATATACTTTTCCTGCAAGTGAGTCGTCACATTTTGTAATCGATCTAGTTGAAGGTATTGGTTGGGACAGGCCAATGGAAGGATACATTTCCAAAATCAATGATTCTACATTGGTTGGTTATCGTTTTTCTAAAGGATGGGCTAATGATCAGCGCATCTATTTTGCAATGGTGTTTTCAAAACCATTTAAGCAATTGTCATTGTACACCAATAATGCTCCTCAAGCTGGAGATGTGGCCAATGGAGATACGGTGAAAGCGGTGGTTCATTTTCCTACAGTGAAAGATGAAGTGATACAGGTAAAGGTGGCGATCTCTCCTGTAAGTACAGAAAATGCAATACTAAACATGCAAGCCGAATTGCCCGGTTGGAATTTTGCAAAAACGGTGGAAGCTGCTCGTGATGCGTGGGATAAAGAACTCAGCAAGGTTACTATCAAAACAAACGATGAAAAAAGAAAGCAGGTATTTTATACAGCTTTATATCACACCATGATTGCACCTTCCATTTTTAACGATGTGAATGGAGATTATTATGGTACCGATAAGCAGGTGCATCATGGTGCTAAATTTACTAACCTTACTACCTTCTCTTTGTGGGATACGTATCGTGGTGCCAATCCATTGTTTACTGTATTGCAACCGGAAAGAGTAAGTGACATGGTAAACAGTATGCTGGCTATTTATAAACAACAGGGTCGCCTGCCCGTGTGGCACTTGATGGGCAACGAAACCAACTGTATGCCGGGCAATAGTTCTATACAGGTGATAGCTGATGCCTGCCTGAAAAATATACCAGGCATTGATCAGGATCTTGCTTACGAAGCGATGAAAGCAACTACCATGCTTGATTTAAGAGGTTTGAAATATGTAAAACAATTCGGCTTTATACCTGCTGACAGTATGGTGGAATCTGTTGCGATGGGTATGGAGTATTCCATCAGTGATGCCTCCATTGCGTTGATGGCAAAGAAAAAAAATAACGCTAACGACTATGCGTATTTCAGTAAGCGTGGCGAAGCATACAAATATTATTATGATCCAAAAGTTGGTTTTGCCAGAGGACGAATTAGCAAAGATGAATGGAGGGAACCGTACAGTCCATTCGTTGCAAGACATGGTAAAGATGATTTTACTGAAGGCAACGGATGGCAATACACCTGGTTGGTGCCGCAGGATGTGGAAGGTTTGATGGTTTTAATGGGTGGTGATAAAAAATTTGCTGCTAAATTAGATTCTTTGTTTACTGCTAAAGGAGATATGGGTGCGGAAGCATCTGATGATATTTCCGGACTGATTGGGCAGTATGCACACGGCAACGAACCCAGTCATCACATCACCTACATGTATGCATTTGCAGGCCAGCCCTGGAAAACCGCAGATAAAGTACGCTACATACTGGACAGTCTTTATAGCGACAGACCTGATGGATTGAGTGGCAATGAAGATGTGGGACAAATGTCTGCCTGGTATGTGTGGAGTGCATTGGGCATGTATCCCGTGCATCCGGCAGGCGGCCTTTATGTTTTTGGAAGCCCTGTAATAGATGATGCAGTAATTAATTTACCTGGTCAGAAAACTTTTCATATTAAAGTAAATAACAACAGTGCTGCCAATAAGTATATTCAAAAGCTCACATTGAACGGTAAGCCTTATACGAAATCATACATTCTCCATACAGACATTATGAATGGAGGAGAATTGGTAATAGACATGGGAAGTAAACCATCTAAGACCTTTGGTGTAAAGCAGGCGGATAGACCTTATTCACCTAAATAGATAATTAACAGAATAGAAAAGTGCATGCAGTAATGTATGCACTTTTTTATGATTAATCGTAACGGCACACTCATGTGTACAAAACAGGATATTGAACACACCCAACAATAAAGTATATTTAACTGTCTTTAATTATTAATTCATATGACCAGAGAAGAAAAGTTTATGGCCGAAGCAATTGCGCTTTCCCGGAGTGGTATGGAAAACCAGGAAGGCGGCCCATTTGGCTGTGTAATTGTAAAAGATGATACAATTGTTGGCCGCGGCAATAATAAAGTAATGAGTACCAATGATCCTACTGCACATGCAGAAGTGGTTGCAATAAGAGACGCCTGTAAAAACCTGGAAAGTTTTCAACTAACAGACTGTGAGGTGTACGCATCCTGCGAACCCTGCCCTATGTGCCTGGGTGCTATTTATTGGGCCCGGCCCAAAGTGGTCTATTATGCTAACAGCCGGGAGGATGCTGCTGCTATTGGCTTTGATGATTCTATGATTTACGATGAGATCAGTAAAGAGCTGCATAAGCGAAGGATTCCAATTATACCAGTTGGAAGAGAAGCAGCACTAAAAGTGTTTGAAGAATGGAGAGAAAAGGGGAATAAGACATTGTATTAAGGATACAAATGTTTGGTAAGCAACATATTTTCAATATTCAACGATTATGTAAATATTATGTGCTGAACGTTCGTTTTTGTTAAGTCTTGCATCGTTCGTCAGCAACCTTTAATCCTTAATAAATAACTACTTTTGCGGCATGGCCGCTGATATTTTATTGATCACTCCTCCTTTTACGCAATTAAATACCCCCTACCCGGCCACTGCATATCTAAAAGGGTTTCTCAATACTAAAAACATCAGCAGCTATCAATGTGATTTGGGTATCGAAGTTACACTGCAGTTATTTTCAAAAAAAGGACTAACGGAACTATTCGCTGCAGTTGAGCCATCTGCTGAACTAACGCCCAATGCTAAACGCATTTTTTCTTTACAGGACGAATACGTTAAAATCATTGATTCAGTAATCCAGTTTTTACAGGGAAGCAATCCTACACTGGCGCATCAAATTTGCAAGAGAGGTTTTTTACCGGAAGCCAGCCGCTTTGAACAAACAGCAGATTTAATATGGGCATTTGGTAACATGGGTATACAGGATAAAGCCAAACACCTTGCTACACTTTTTTTAGAAGACCTGAGTGATTTCATTAAGGAATGCATTGATGAACATTTTGGATTCAGCAGGTATGCAGAAAAATTGGGAAGATCCGCTGCAAGTTTTGATGAGTTATACAATTCATTACAAAAGGAATATACCTATATAGATCAACGCCTGATTGAATTACTGCAGCAAAAAATAAATACGGTTCAGCCAAAACTGGTGGCCCTTTCTATTCCTTTTCCCGGCAATTTATATGCTGGGCTTCGCTGTGGTAAATGGATAAAAGAAAATCATCCGGATATTAAAGTTGCGCTTGGTGGCGGGTTCGCCAATACCGAACTGCGTTCATTATCAGACGCCAGGGTTTTTGAATTCATCGATTTTGTTACACTGGATGATGGTGAAGCACCCATTGAAAATCTCTGGCAATATATTAATGGGCAAATCGCAATTAACTCACTAAAAAGAACTTTTACAATCGTAGGCGGTACCGTTAGTTATGTAAACAATAGCTCCTGCGGTGATTATAAACAGGCACAAGTAGGCACACCTGACTATAGTGATCTTTTATTGGATAAATACATTTCTGCTATTGAGATCATCAATCCAATGCATAGCTTATGGAGTGATGGCAGGTGGAATAAACTAACCATGGCGCATGGCTGCTACTGGGGTAAATGTACTTTTTGTGACATATCTTTAGACTATATCAAAAACTACGAACCACTTACAGCG
>CAZDHQ010000048.1:0-12562 GCA_964505135.1 uncultured Ferruginibacter sp. | reverse complement strand
TGTTACGCAGTACCCTTCTATTTCACCACCAAAGGTGAATATCACAGCCGATTATCCTGGTGCCAACGGTGAGCTGATGATTAAGTCTGTGGTAATTCCACTTGAAAGAGCCATCAATGGTGTACCCGGCATGAAGTACATGGACTCTGACGCAGGTAATGATGGTGAAGCCAGCATACAGGTAGTATTTGAACTGGGTACTGATCCAAATATTGCTGCCGTAAACGTACAAAACAGGATTGCATCTGTAATCAATAAATTGCCACCACTTGTAGTAAGGGAAGGTGTTAAGATTACAAGAGAAGAGTCCAATATGCTGATGTATATTAACCTGTATACAGATGATTCAGCATTTGATCACAACTTCCTTTACAACTTTGCCGATATCAATATTCTTTCCGAATTAAAGAGGGTGGATGGAGTTGGTTTTGCCGACGTGTTGGGTAACAGGGAGTACTCCATGCGTATCTGGTTAAAGCCAGACAGAATGCTGGCTTACAAGATATCTGCTGATGATGTGATGAAAGCAATTGGTGAACAAAGTATTGAAGCATCTCCCGGCCGTTTGGGTGAAAGCTCCGGTAAAACATCGCAGGCATTTGAATATGTGTTAAAATATCCCGGTAGGTTTAGCACAAAAGAAGGATATGAAAACATCGTATTGAAAGCAGATGCCAATGGTGAATTGCTTCACCTGAAAGATGTGGCTGATGTAGAGTTTGGAAGTACCTACTATGATCTGTATTCAACGCTCAATGGCAAACCTTCTGCTGCTATAGTCGTAAAACAATCTTATGGAAGTAATGCAAGAGAAGTAATTAAGAATATCAAGGCAAAGCTGGAAGAAATCAAAGGCGCTAGTTTTCCCAAAGGGATGCATTATGAAATCAGTTATGATGTATCAAAATTCCTGGATGCATCTATTGAAAAAGTATTGCATACCCTGGTGGAAGCATTTTTACTGGTAAGCTTTGTAGTGTTCATATTCCTGGGTGATTGGCGCTCCACATTGATTCCATCGCTTGCAGTGCCTGTTTCATTGGTAGGAGCGTTTTTCTTTATGCAATTGTTTGGCATTACGCTAAACATGATTACCCTGTTTGCATTGGTACTGGCTATTGGTATTGTGGTGGATGATGCCATCGTGGTAGTAGAAGCAGTACATGCTAAAATGGAGCAGGAAGGTTTAAATCCGCTGGAAGCTACCAAGGCTGCCATGAAAGAAATAGGCGGAGCGATCATCGCTATTACGTTGGTAATGGCAGCAGTATTTATACCAGTGTCATTCATGACAGGGCCTGTGGGTGTATTTTACCGCCAGTTCTCTGTTACCATGGCTACTTCTATTATTCTGTCCGGTATTGTGGCGCTTACTTTCACGCCTGCGTTGTGTGCCATCATACTTAAGAATACGCATGGTAAGAAAAAGAAAAATGTTCTTAATAAATTATTGGATGGGTTTAATAACTGGTTCAATAACCTCCAGGGTAATTATAAAAAACTAGTAGGGGCAATTGCCAATAGAAGAGTGCTCACCTTTGTTATACTCGTTTTATTTTCTCTTGGTACTTTCTTCGTTAGTTCAAGCGTTCCATCAGGTTTTATACCAAATGAAGACCAGGGCGTGTTCTATGCAATTGTATTAACGCCGCCGGGATCTACACTGGAGCGTACCAATGAGGTAGCATTGAAACTGCAAAAAGTGGCTGAATCAATAGAAGATGTAAAATCAGTTTCTTCAATGGCTGGTTACGAAATACTGTCTGAAGGTACAGGTTCCAACTCTGGTAGCTGTTTGATCAATCTAAAAGACTGGGGTGAAAGAAAACATACGATGGAATACGTGATGAAGGAGCTGGAAGAAAAAGCCAAAGACATAAAGGGCGCAACGATAGAGTTCTTTCCACCGCCTGCATTGCCGGGATACGGTGCTGCTGGTGGTTTTGAACTGCGTTTGATGGACAAGGCAGGTAGCGGTGATTTTAAAAAGATGGAAACGGTAAGTAAGGATTTTGTTGCGGAGCTGAACAAGCGACCTGAGATTACTTCTGCGTTTACTTTTTATAGTGCCAGCTTTCCTCAATACATGCTCACCATTGATAATGATAAAGCACAGCAAAAAGGTGTAAGCATTGAAAATGCAATGGACAATCTTTCCACCTTGATTGGAAGTGATTATGAAACCGGCTTTATAAGATTTGACAGGCCTTATAAAGTGATGGTGCAGGCATTGCCGCAGTACAGGGCATTGCCTGAAGATATCTTAAAGCTTTATGTGAAAAACGACAAAGGTGAAATGGTGCCTTATGCAGCTTTCATGAAAATTGAAAAGACTTATGGACTATCGGAGATTACAAGGCATAACATGTATAACTCATCTGAAGTAAGTGGTGGCCCTGCACCGGGTTATAGCAGCGGTACTGCCATTGCAGCTATTCAGCAGGTAGCAAAAACAAAACTGCCAAAAGGATTTGGCATCGACTGGTCTGGTATTTCAATTGATGAAGTAAGAAGAGGCAATGAAGCCATTTATATCTTCCTTATCTCACTGGTGTTTGTTTACCTGGTGTTGTCAGCACAGTACGAAAGTTTTGTTTTGCCTTTACCTATACTGCTTTCTTTACCGGTTGGGTTGTTTGGAACCTTCTTCTTGTTGAAAGTATTAGGACTGGAAAATAATATCTATGCACAGATTGCTATGGTGATGCTGATAGGTATTCTTGGAAAAAATGCGGTGTTGATAGTAGAATTTGCAGTACAGCGCCACAGGGCAGGTCGTAATCCATTGCAGGCAGCGGTGGATGGAGCAGCGGCACGTTTACGCCCCATTCTAATGACATCTTTTGCCTTTGTAGCAGGCCTTATCCCATTGGTGATAGCAGCTGGCCCAGGCGCTATTGGTAACAGAACAATTGGTTCTGCTGCAGCAGGAGGTATGATATTCGGTACGGTGTTCGGTGTATTGATCATCCCCGGCATCTATTACATTTTTGCCAAAATATCTGAGAAGCATATAATGGTAGAAGGCGAAGAAGAAAATCCTTTAACCGAAGAAATTGACAATAGCTAATGAAATCATTAAAGTATATTTTTTATTGTTGCTTAACAGCAGCTGCATTAATACAGGAAAGTTGTAAAGTGCCCGCCTTAACACAGGCTCCTGCACCCAAAGCTGTACCCGCCACCTTTGCTAACGGTACCGATACCACGAATAGCGGAACGGTTAAGTGGAGAGATTTTTTCTCCGATAAATACCTGGTAAGCCTGATAGATACCGCATTAAAAAATAACCAGGAGCTCAATATTACTTTGCAGGAAATTGAGATTGCAAGAAATGAGATCAAAGCAAGACATGGTGCCATTTTACCCAGGGTTGATTTAGGTGGCAGCGCAGGGATTGAAAAAGTAGGAAGATATACCAGCCAGGGTGCGGGGGATGCATCTGCCGATATTACTCCCGGTAAAGTAGTACCTGAATGGTTGCCTGATTTTAGGGCAGGAGTTTTTGCAAGCTGGGAAGCAGATATCTGGAAAAAATTAAGAACCGCCAAGCAGGCCGCTGTTACCCGTTACCTGTCTACCATTGAAGGAAAGAATTTTGTAATAACCAACCTGATTGCAGAGATCGCCAACTCTTATTATGAGTTACTGGCATTGGATAACCAGTTGGCTATTGTAAGACAAACCATCGGTTTGCAACAACATGCACTGGAGATTGTGCGTATTCAAAAACAAGCTGCGGCAGCCAATGAGTTAGCCGTAAAAAAGTTTGAAGCGGAGGTACTTGGTTCACAGAGTTTAGAATATGATATCCTGCAGAAAATAAAGGAGAGAGAAAATTCATTGAACTATTTATTGGGGAGGTATCCGCAGCCAATTGAAAGAGATACCACCGCTTTGCTCACATTAACACCATCGCAAATAGCTGCAGGTGTTCCGGCACAGTTATTAGCCAACAGGCCTGATATTAAACAGGCAGAACTGGATTTACAGGCTGCCAAACTCGACGTAAATGTAGCCAGGGCTGAATTTTATCCATCGTTGAATATTACCGCTGGAGTGGGGCTCCAGGCATTTAGTCCGAAATATATTTACCGGGTGCCTGAATCACTTTTATTTTCACTGGCAGGCGATTTAGCTGGTCCATTGATCAATAAAAATGCAATTAAAGCGGAGTATTTCAATGCGAATTCCAGGCAGATCCAGGCCGTTTATAACTATGAAAGAACCTTATTGAATGCGTATGTAGAAGTGTCTACTGAATTGTCCAACATACAAAACCAGCAGCAGATTTTTACTTTGAAATCAAAGCAGGTAGATACATTAACTGCGGCTATTGATATTGCCAATGCCTTATTTAAATCAGCCCGTGCAGATTATTTGGAAGTATTGCTTAACCAAAGAGATGCATTGGGATCAAAACTGGAATTGATTGAAACAAAGCTTCGCCAGTTTAATGCAGTAACAAATATTTACAGGGCATTGGGTGGAGGAGCGAATTAATATAAAGCTATTCCTCAATTGTTCATACCATGTTGCAAATAATTAGGCTGAGTAAAGTTTTGTAGAAAATATATTTCATTTATTAGCTCTAACGTTGACTTCTCATAAATGCTGGATCTCCCTCTCTACCGGAGAGGGAGTGAAGGTGGGGCTACTCTTCTCCCCAATCTCGCCGCAATTACACTAATAAATAATATCTGGAACGCATGAAACAGCATTAGTGGCAACAGCATAATACCAATTGCTGCGCCTCCGGAGAATAATATTTTTGAAAACACTGTGCCATGTACTAACGACTTTTTTGTGCCACAAAACCTGGCGGTGATTGCATCTTCTTGGTTAAACTGTAACAACCCCGCAAAATAACCGGTGAGAAAATAAACCAAAAAGAATAAGCCGGTTACCGCTATCGAAAGCAGTAATAAATCAGTAACACTAACGGTGCTGAATATCCTTTCTTCAAAAGACTCCGCAAAACTTTTATAGATGATCAGCAGTATTACTGTTTTATCAAACAGTGTTAATTGCTTGCTATACTTACTTGCATACTTGCCCCAGAAGCGCTGCAGTAAGATTCCTGCAAACACGGGTACTAAAATCTCAGTAATCAATTTGATGTAGATGCCGGAGAGATTATAATCGCCGGAAGTATGCTCTAAAAACAATCCCATCCAAAGTGGTGTAATAGCAATGCCAATAATGCCGGAGATACTGGCATTAAAAATGGCTGCTGGTATATTCCCCTTTGCGATGGACACCATTACCACAGAAGAAGAAACCGTAGAAGGTAAGGCTGCTAAAAATAAAATGGCCAGCCACATTGTTTTACCATCACCATGCATAAATGGATAAAAAGGCAATACACAAAGCGGAAACAAAATAAAAGTGGAGCATTGTATCAATACATGCAGCTTCCAGTTTTTTAGACCAGCCTTCAATTTATCCGGGCTTAGCTTTAATCCATAAAAGAAAAAGATGAGTGATACACCAATGGTATTGATGGTATCTAACGGAAATTCAGATGTTTTACTGCCAGCCTGCGGAAACAGGTAAGCGATGATGATAACAGCAATGATGGCTAATACAAAGGGATCTAGTTTTACTTTCATTATTGTTTGTTATTGCTTTAATCATGGCAGCAATGTTATCAGCGGTAATAGATAGTGTGCAAAGTTGTTGAAAGATTTGATACAAAGCGACTGCTTGATTTTTATTTTTAAAATATTTACCGGCAGTGGGATCTTGTGATATGGACGTTTTAAAAAGTAAAAGATAAAGCCATTTCAGCTTTATCTTTTACTAAAATAATATTGAGATGGCACTAATCCATTTGCTTGCCCAGCTTGCGGTAGCCTGCAAAGAAGAACAGCGGGAAGATGAGCAAGGTAAGTATAGTAGAGGTTATCAATCCACCAATTACTACGATGGCTAATGGCCTGGATGTTTCTGAACCAATGCCATGTGATAATGCTGCAGGTAATAATCCAATGGCGGCCATCATGGCCGTCATGATCACGGGCCTTATCCTGCTGCTTACACCTGATTTGATAGCGGCTTCCAATGTGTGGGAATTAAAATCATGTTTCTTTACCTTCTGCAGATTCTTCTTGAATACAGAAATCAATATCACACCATTTTGAATACAGATACCAAATAGCGCAATAAAACCAATGCCTGCTGATATACTAAAGTTGACTCCGGTAAGCAGCAAGGCTGCAATGCCTCCAATGATGGCAAAAGGTACATTCAGCAACACCATACCGGCATCTTTCACATTGCCAAACATGATAAACAGGATCAAAAATATGATGAGCAAACTCACCGGTACTACCTGCGACAATCTTTTGGTTGCCCGCTGCTGGTTTTCAAAATCACCGGCCCATTGCATATCATAACCCTTGTCCAGCTTCACTTTTTCTTCTACTTTTTCTAGCGCCTCTGCAATGGCACTTCCCATATCTCTGCCACGTACAGAAAATTTTACTGCGGAATATCTCCTGTTCTCATCTCTAAACACAAGACTTGGACCAGTGAGTGTTTGCAGTGTTGCAATATTTTTTATCGGCACCTTGGTTCCACGAATAGTAGGCACCATTAAGTTACTGATGGCTTCCTGGTTATTGCGGTAGTCTTCTATGTATCTTAACCGCAACTGGAATCTTTTTTCTCCTTCATAGATCTGCGTTACCGCCTTTCCGCCAATGGCCATTTCAATCACTGCATTGGCATCTGCCGTGGTTACACCATACAATGCCATTTTGTTTTGATCCAAATCGATTCTCAACTCCGGCTGCCCGATATTTTTAATCACACCCAGGTCTTCAATGCCTTTGATATTTTTCATGGCATCATATACTTCATTTGCTTTTTTCTCCGTATAAGCCAAACTATCACCGTATATTTTTACACACAATGATCCCTTCACTCCCGATACTGCTTCTTCCACATTATCCATGATGGGTTGAGAGAAATTCAGGTCCACTCCGGGGAATGCGGAAAGTTTGTCTTTCATTTCTTCTATCAGCATTTCTTTATTCAGGCCTCTTTTCCATTGATCTTTTGGATAGATGTCTACATGAAATTCAATATTGTAAAAACCTGTTGCATCTGTACCATCATTGGGTCTTCC
This sequence comes from uncultured Ferruginibacter sp., assembly GCA_964505135.1. Lineage (GTDB taxonomy): Bacteria > Bacteroidota > Bacteroidia > Chitinophagales > Chitinophagaceae > Ferruginibacter. The sequence goes on along the minus strand of CAZDHQ010000048.1, from coordinate 5,430 downwards.
TGTTTGAGACATTACCTGTTTTACTTCAGGAAAGGTTCGGATGATACGTCGCATTTTATTGGCAAGCGTTTTGGATTCATCCAGTGAAATACTTAGTGGACAGGTAGCTCTTATATAAATAGCGCCTTCATCTAGTTCCGGTAAGAACTCTGTTCCTAAAAATTTAAAAAGGAAAAGTCCTGTTACCACTGCACCTGTTGCAGTGAGCAATGCTACCCGTTTATAGCGATACACTGCATTGAACATTTTCATCACCACACGGTTCAACCATTCTACGAAAACATTGTGCTTTTCTTTTACATTTTTCTTCAGCAGCAGGCTGCTTAATAATGGGATAAGCGTGAGTGTTAGTATCAAGGCGCCCAGCAATGCAAAGCCCAGCGTCCACGCCAACGGAGAAAACATTTTGCCCTCTACTTTTTCAAAGGCAAAGATGGGGAGCAAACCTGCAATGATGATGAGCTTGGAGAAGAAGATGGCTTTACCCAGTTCACCACCAGTGCTCTTAATCATGCCCAGTTTGGAGAGTTTGTTAAAACGCTCCATGCCGATTGATTTGGCTTTGTGATCAAGCAATACAAATATGCCCTCCACCATTACCACAGCGCCATCTATGATAATACCAAAGTCTATCGCACCCATGGAAAGCAGGTTGGCAGACATGCCTCTTAATGTAAGACAGATAAAGGCAAACATCAATGCTAGTGGAATTACAATCGCAACAATTACCGTAGTGCGCCAGTCAGCCATAAACAAAAACACAATCACGGTTACAAACAGAATACCTTCTACCATGTTGTGTATTACCGTATGCGTTGCAAAATCAATCAGGTCGTCCCGGTTGTAAAAAGTGTTGATCTTTACATCAGCAGGCAATACTTTTTCATTGAGGTATTTGATTTTTGCTTCCACATTTTTTATCACATTGCTGGGGTTTTCACCTTTACGCATCACAATGATTCCTTCCACCATATCATTGTGTAAATCACGACCCACCTGCCCAAGCCTTGGCAATGCTGCATTACTTACTTCTGCTACGTCTTTCACCAGGATGGGCGTACCATTGATATTGTCAACAATAATATTTTTAATCTCTTCAATATTGTTGAGCAAGCCAATACCTCTCACCACATAAGATTGAGAATTATCAACAATCACATCACCACCTACATTGATATTGCTTTTTGCAATGGCATTATAAACATCCAGCGGAGTGATATCATAGCTGGCCAGCTTCTCTGGATTTACCTGGATCTCAAAAGTTTTTACTTCGCCGCCAAAACTAACTACATCGCCTACTCCGGGTACAGAAAGGAACTGTCTTTCCACCACCCAATCCTGCAGCGTTTTTAGATCCCGGCTTGACCGGCTGTTGCTCTCCAATGTATAACGAAATATTTCTCCTGTGGGGCCTGTAGGTGGCTGTACATCCGGGTCTGCGCCTTCTGGCAAAGTGATGTCTCTTAAAAGATTGTTTACCTGCTGTCTTGCAAATGCATCATCTACATTATCATCAAAAATTACTTTCACTACAGACAATCCGAATACCGTAGTTGATCTCACCGATGTTCTTTTTTGCACCGGGTTCATCGCAATCTCAATAGGAATGGTTACATATTTCTCTACCTCTTCTGCGCTGCGGCCAGGCCATTGCGTAATAATTGTGATTTGTGTATTGGTAACATCCGGGAAAGCTTCAATAGGAATTTTCTTAAAAGCAAGTATGCCCCAGATGATGAGAATAATTGTTGCAAAAAAAATGAACAGTTTATTCTTTAGAGAAAAGGAAATGATTTTTTTTATGAACTTGTTCATACTGGTTGTTTTGCTATTTAGAATTTAATGCCTCAAAAAGAAATACTTCATTGCTGGTGACCACCTGTTCGCCTGCTTGCAGCCCGGTGATAAAAGATTTGTCGCCAATTCTTTTTTGCACCTGTACTTCTTTAATGGATAACTGGTTATCCTTTTTTATAATTACATATTGCTTGCTGTCATCCAGCACCACAGCATGAGAGGGGATAGAAAGCATGCGGCCACTGGCTTTGCCCTTTACATTTACAATAGCAAACATCTCAGGCTTCAACTCATTGTTTGGATTGTTCATGCTGATACGCACTTTCATGGTACGTGAAGCAGGGTCCAGTACATTGTAGATCTTGTCTATTTTACCGCTGTATGTTTTGGATGGATCTGATAAAGTATTTACACTCACATCATCACCAGTATGAATACTGTTGATATCTGCTTCATATACATTGGCAATAATCCAGACAGTAGAAAGATCAGCAATGGTGAAAAGACTATTGCTGTTGTCCTGCCGTACTTCCGAATTGCCGGTGATGTTTTTTTCCACTACATAGCCATCCAGTGGTGCTCTTACGGTGTATGTAGCATTGCTGCCACCGGTGATGGCATTTACCTGGCGGGAGCGGTTGAGTTCTGCTAAGGCTTTGTTGTATTCCAGTTTAGCACTGGTTAAATCACGTTCTGTTGCTAAACTGCTTTTGTACAGTTCCTGTGTTGATTCCAAATTCTTTTTTGTCATCTCTACATTGGATTCTGCGAGTGTTACATCATTGCTGGTAGCTGCCACATCTGCACTTTGTAGTTCTGCAAGTAGCTGGCCTCTTTTAACATAATCGCCTAATTCTACAGATACCGTTTTTATTTTACCACTCACCAAAGCGTACACACGTGCCTGTTTGCCTTCATTGGGTGTTATCTCGCCATTGAGTTTAATGGTCTCTGCCACGTCATCCATTGCCACTGGTGCAGTAGTGATGGTACGCATCAAACTGTCTGGTATCAGTTGGTCATTTTTTGCCGGCGTGGTTTCATTGTGCTTGCAGGAAAGCATTGAGATAAGCATTAAAACAAATGCTGGGTAATATTTTAAAGTTGTCATGTTATTAAGTTGAAGCGTTAGTCAATAATGGTTTTACCGGTGGCAAAATTCAGTGCCTGTATGGCTTGCATGCGGTCGTTTTCCACCTGGTTTAATTGAAGAATGTTATTCTTGTAAGATTCTATCAGGTCAGTGAATTCAATGATGCTGATGTTTCGTTTTAAAAAATTATCCGTAACGCCCTTTAATAACTCTTCAAACTGTTCCTTAAAACCGGGATCGAAGGATTGAAAAATTTTGTCTGTATTCAGCACTTTTAAATAGGCACGCTGCACATCATTTTCTACTACTTTCTTTTGCAGGTCAAGCTGTGTTTCATTCTGGGTGATCTGCAGTTTGGCTGCTTTTATATTACCCTGGTTCCTGTTAAAGAAAGGCAGGTCAATGGCGAGATTGATAAAGGAAGCATTGTCTACATAACTACCTCTTTTGTCAAACTCTGCACCCAGTGTGAGATCGGGCACACGCAATGCTTTCTGCAATTGATAATTTTCACGACTGTACAGCAGGTTGTTATTGGCCAATAAAAGATCAGCCCTGTTACCGTAGGCTGTATCAACCAAAGCAGGCAATTGTAATTTGCTGATGGCTTCGCTGCTGGTGGCAGCAGGTAAATCAGGCAGGTAAAAATGTTGATTGTCCTGTAACAATAACTGCAGGTCTGCTATAGCATCATTTAATTGGTTCATCAATCCTGCCTGTTCGGCTCTTAATGAATACAGCAGCGATTTGATCCGCACAGCATCCTTCAGGGTTACAATGCCTTTTTGCTGCAGTTCGTTATAAGCCGCATTCAACTTGTCCAGTGTTTCCAGCTGGGCTTTGTATGCATTGATAGAATTGTATAAATAACCGGCATTATAAAAAGTACTTCTAAGGCTGTATTGTAATGTTCTCATCAGGTCATAAAAATTATTTTCTGCCTGTTGGGTATTGATGGCGGCAAGCTTAATTCTTTTATTTCGTTTACCCGCCAGGGTTATTAGCTGCTGTACAGCGATATCGTATTGGCCTCCGGAGCCTGCATCAATTATTTTTTTCCTGCTGGCATTGTAGGAGGCGGTGCTTAACTGTAACGTAGGGTTATTGTACAATCGTTCCTGCAACTCAAGTGCTTTATTGATATTGATATTGTATTTTTCTGCAAGCAGTTGCAGGTTATTGGATATAAATTTTTGTTCGGCCTGTTGCAGGGTAATGTGCAGCGTATCCTGCGCCTTTATTGCAGGCGAAGTGATAGCAACCAATAACCCCACACAGCCTTTTTTCAAAAGCGATTGGTAGTTCATTGTTATTGTTTAAATGAATAATGATTCGCATACAGGCATTTTGATCCTGTACGTATCATACGGCGAGCAAAAAATAAGGAAGGAAAATTAAGCTTCGGGTGGCGGTGCAACCACTTCAGGGAATACAGCTTCGGGCTGATGTATAGCTAACTCAGGAAACCTGTTTTTCTTTTGGATAATGATTTCCTTACGCTGTGGAATAATGCTGAAAAATGGCTGGTAAGTGTAAGTGTAGAAGGGAATAGCGGTGAAGTTTTGTCCATTGTCATCATCTTCATCTTCGGGTGTTTTGTCTTTGTTGCCCAAGATCACCTGGTCTACATATTCCGTTACGGTATTGATGTCATCTACCTGCTGTCCATTAACCGAGTACAAATCATCCTCTGCCACCTGCGGTAGCAGCATAGAAGTGTTGAGGTGACACAGCAGTAATATAACAGCTATAAATTTCCGTAGCATTGGTTGCAAATATAGACCTGAACGATTATATGCAAAATAAGTTGTTGCAACATTAGCAACTCGTTCACCATTTAACAGGAAACTAACAAGCCGTTAACGTGGAGCTGTAACTAAATATTTTTTATTCATGAAATTGATTTCATAATCGCATGCATTGCGTTCATGAATTGATCCACGTTATTTTTTGTAAGACACAGTGGTGGCTTCATTTTTAATACATTGTCCAGTGGTCCATCTGTGCTGGCCAATATGTAAGCATCTTTCAATTTGTTTTTTATCGCCTGCGCTAATGGTGTATTTTCTTTTTTGTTTTCATCAATACATTCCACGCCTAAGAATAAACCGCTTCCTCTCACATCACCCAATAAAGGATATTGTTGGCTCAATATTTTTAATTGTTCAATCCAGTAATCACCCACTGCTGCTGCATTTTGCTGCAATGATTCATTTCGGATGATATTGATCACTGCATTGCCCACTTCGCATGAAACAGGATTGCCGCCAAATGAACTAAAGAACTCCATACCATTATTAAATGCAGCAGTGATGGCACTCGTGGTGATTACGGCACCCATAGGAAATCCATTGCCAATCGGTTTACCCAGCACTACCATATCGGGAACAATGCCATGCATTTCAAATCCCCAGAACCAATGACCCAACCTGCCAAAACCGGTTTGCACTTCATCAATGATTACAATAATGCCCTTTTGTTGTAGATAAGGCACCAGCAGCTGAAGGTAACCTTCTATCAACGGCACTTGGCCACCACAG